>CAVGTH010000029.1:3511-8465 GCA_963632045.1 Roseburia faecis
CGCCTACGGTGACTGCGGCATCGGAATTTGAAATCAAAACTTCCGCATTTTGCTGCGTTACGGGACAAGGGATCCGCGCCGCGCTCTCCTCGGTAACCTCACGGAACAAAAGCAAATACTTCGGTTTTCCTTCATAGGACACATAAAAACCCGTAAAACTTCTGCCGCTTGGCTTATCACCGATCGGCATGACATCGCACTTTGCAAACATATCGCGGTGTTCTTTCCATACGTCCATGATCTTTTTCAGCTGCGCCCTTCGTTCCTTGGATAAGAACTGTAACTCCATCCAGAAAAGGGGATTGGAGAGCATGACCGCCGCAAAGAGATAGTCCATGTCGTAAAGAGAGGGAACAAACGGGTCGCCGCTTTGGTAGCTTTCTTTGTACAGATCCGGGTTAATCAACTCAAACTGGAACTTAGAGGAGGGAACATACCGGCTGATCATCCAAAGATTTCGCAGCACCCGGTGCGGAAAAGAATTTGCTGTCTTTGCATATCGGTTTTCCACAAAAACGGTACCGTATTCATGCGCACAAAGATAATTGACGCGCAGGTTTCTTGTTACATCTAACTGCACCGAAACATCGTCGCCCAGCGCGTGGATATTCTCAAGCAGCTTCATAAAGCGGTTCCGATCCGCCACCGACATGATCCAGTACATATCAAGCTTAAAAAAGCGCATTCCCCACTCTTTATACGCCTTTTCAAGCACCTTTGTGTCACGGTCCAAAAGCGCGAAGTTACCGTGACTGTCCGGTGCGAACCACAATCCGGTTTTCAGCTTTTTCTCTGCGGCATAGTCCGTGATATAGCGCATTCCCTTAGGGAATCTTTCCTCACTGAGTCCCCAGAAGTTACCCGAAAACACACGGCGGTTTTGTTCGTCACGCAGCGACATATCCGCCGTACTTCCCACCTGCCAGCCATCGTCGATCTGTACGATATCGATCCCGATTTCCGCCGCGGCATCGATTTCTTTGATGACAAAATCCTCACAAACACGGGAAAATCCGTGACAGTCTCCCCAGGTGTTTGACATAGTAATCAGCTGCTTGGACGGGTGTACACTGCGCAAATATTTTCGGCAAAAGGCCTCGCATTCGTCCGCCATGCAATAACCCACCGCAAGGTCATTGCCGCCGTTATCCACCGACACGGCGCCGCCCCTGATTGTGAGCGTCGTCACCTGATAGTCAGGCGTCTTGGAGATAATGACAATTGCGCTGCGATCCGCAAGATTTTTTAGGAAAAACAACTCGCCCGTACAAGGATCTAAGTTTCCGGCAAAAAGATCGTATTCGTTTTCTTCGGTCAGGGTATCGTGATCGTCTGTAAAAGCGTGCAGCTTGATTGCCCGAATGGTCCAATGCTCCCCCTTTAGGGTCAGCAACTCTTTTTCGTGATAATCGTGAAAGCAGGTTATCTGCATAATGAGCCTCTCCTATCTTCCGCATTTTTATCATTATATAATGCCCATCCCGAAAAGTCTATTGCAAAACAGGACATCTTTTTTGTTTCGATGTCCTGTTTTAGCACTATTCTTTTATCATTTCGGCCATTTTACATCGTATCGTAATTCCTTTGCCGATATGTCCTGTAATGAAAAATCATCACCTTTTTGCATTGTTTTCCACGCAAGACCTTAAGTGCTCCGCCGCACTGCGCTCGATCGGAAGCCCGTTTTCAAAGCGTTCCATATATCTTGAAAAACGAGCCGCATCGTTTTCGTACGGCTCCATCAGCAAGACCGGCTCATCTGCAAACACCCGATTGTTCAAATATTCGGCCAGCGTTTCATTCGCATCACGCTGCCCGGCATATGCTGCAAGCACGGCAATTCCCCATTCGCCGCCCTCTCCGGCCGACGATGACACGCTGACCTCGGCAGCGGCAAGCAGCGGCAATTCCCGCAAGAATTCCCGCAAGCGCTGCACACAGAAATTTTTTTCGTCTCAACATATCCGTTCGCTCATTTCCAAATTTTATAATTTAAAACAAAATCGCATTGACCGATTTTTTCATTTCTTTGCCGTCCCGGTACACCTTCCAGCCGATATGTCCGTACTTTTGTCCGGTTTTGTCATAGCTGATCCGGTAGTTCTTTCCGTGAATCCTGACAGAGTCCAAACAAAAATACTCCCATGACCGGGGAATCATCGGGCAAAAACTTACGGTATTGCCGTGCGGCCGCACCCCGGCAAGTCCGCTGATAACCAAATCACAAAATGTAGAATGATTATAATCCTTGCCGCGCTCATAGCCGCCCTTATCTTTCGGCCATCCCCACTTTTTCAGCAATGTTCGGCTGGACCAATCGTCTTTGCCGGGCGCCCTTACCTCATCAATCCACATTTGCTTTTGTCCCTGTTCTTCTTTGGTATGCTGCCTTGCATATTGGAGCAGCAGCCGATAAAACAAACCGGCGTACTTTTCTTTTTCTTTGGTGATATCCACCGCCGCGATCAGCCCGGTTAAGACCTGTGACGTTGCAAACGGCCAGATATAACCATTCCACAAGCATTCGTGACCGACAGGAAACAAAAACCGCGGATCGCCCTGTTCTGCCGTTGTGATACCAAAATCCGCGGCAAACACGTTTTTGTCCTCCAGCAGATCAAAAACCCGCTCCTGTCCCGGATCCGGCATCTTAAAATACCACGGGATGTACCCAATCAGCTCTCGCGGCACCTTGGCCGTGTCGATCTGATCCAACCTTTCAAACATCTCGTTTTCGGGGTGTACCGCTTTATAAAAACCGTCCCGAAAAAGCAGCCGGTTCATATCCGCTTTGATATTCGCAGCGCGGTCATAAAACGCGTCCATCGGATGTCCGCACTGCACCGACAGATCATAAATCGCCGACGCATCGCCGTACATATAACTGTTCAGCGTAGGGCGAACCCCTTTGGTTACGCGTCCGCTGCCGCTGCCGCTGATGGAATATTCCATGGCGTCCCGGTCATCAATCGACCAGTAAAGTCCACACGGCGTCTTTCGCTCCGTCTCCCATCTCATGTAATAGGGCACTGCCTCTTTTAAAAAATCCGTAACCTGCAATGCGCCGGTCGCATCGTGATACGCCGCAGCCGCCCAGATATGCCAGGCGCTGTAACGCATTCCCTCATCGGGATGGCGAAAGAAAAACCCGATATAATCACCAAGGTAGCGCTGTGCGTGACGCAGCCACCTGCCCTCCATCAAATGATGTCCGGCCGAACCATTGATAACGTTGTATTTTCCGCTCCACGGCACATCCGGCATAAACTCCGTAATTACGAACCCCTCCGGCGTGCTTTTGATATGCTTGCGGTAAACCCACCAGCGAAAGTAGTAGGTTTTTTCAATCTCCGCATCCGGGCACTCCAAACGCGGAATTTCATTTTGCAGCCACTCCATGGCATGCGCATTGTCAATGTCGTTTTTGTAACATTCCTCGTCCGATATGCAAAATTCCGTGATATAATCCTCAAAACACATTGCTTTCCCTCCTGCTAAAATAAATCCCGAACCGCGCACTCCGCAAGACCGATGAACTCATTGGTCTTTGTTCTGCCGTTATACCAAAGCCTCCACATTTTTTTCTCTTCGTCCCAGAGGACGGTGGGTTTGTAACAGGCCTCGCTGTCCCACTCTCCCGCAGTCGGCTCGACCAGCGGATTGCGGGGCGAACGCACCCAGCCGCCAATGCCATCTTCAGAATGCGCAGCGCAGATTCTTGCCGTGTCAATGTCCTCATACCCTATGTAAAACATCAGATATCCCATATCCTCTGTCTTTAAAATCTGGCAGCCGCCGACCCGATCCTGTTCAAATACGTTTTTCTTATCGCAGATAAAAATCGGATTGCCGGAATATTTTTCCCAGTGAATTCCGTCCCGGCTCTCCGCGTAGGCAATCACATTCGGCTCATAGGTGTCCCCGGCCGAATACCACATCCGATAGATACCGTTTTCATATAAAACGCAGGGGCTCATCACAGAATCGCCCTCCCAGGGTTCCTCAAATGAGAGAATGGGATCCGCCTGCTTTCTTTCAAAAATGAGACCGTCTTTGCTCTCGGCATAGCCGATCCAGCTATGCCCGTTTGCCTGCCCCGTATACCACATTTTGTATACGCCGTCGATCAAAAGCACACAATCGCGGTTCACCTCATCCTCCCATCCGCTCTCAGGATTGGGCGTGAGCGTTAAGACCGGGTCGCTCCAGCTGATTCCATCTGTGCCAAATGTTACCGCACAGGCTTTTTTTCCTCTGTAAGAAAAATCCATTCTTAACATTTTGTTCTGTTTTGAAACATAAGCGTCAAATACGGTTCCGATTTCTCCGCTTCCAAAAACGGGATTTTTTTCAAATTTTTTGAAAAACTCCATAAAATTCACTCCTTTTTCCTTGACTCAACTTGTTCAACATGATATATTATAGAATAGATTTTTCGTTTGTGTCAATAACGATTTGTTCCCTATAATATACAATTTGTTCTCTAAAAAGGAAACGGAGGAAGTTTTTGTGAATCTCTTGAAAGAATCCTGCTATGAAAAGAAAAAATACATGCGTATTCCGACCGAAACCGCGAAACAACTCTACTATTATGTTCAGTGGACAGGTCATTTTGTTTGCAAGCAAAACTTTCACATCAAACGCAGCCATTTTGCCAGCTTTCTTTTGATTTATACCACCGAGGGCGGCGGCACTTTAAACTATGGCGGCAAGCAGTACCGCATCGAAAAAAATACCATGTGTCTTTTAGACTGCCGCATGCCGCACGAATACTGCACATCTTCCGCACCCTGGGACTTTAAGTTTATTCACTTTTACGGCAATCTCAGCAAGGCCTATTATGACTACATCACGCATCTCTACGCGGCGCCGGTTTTTTCCTGCGGCATTACCGATATCGGGACTATTTTTGACCGCGTGATCGAAAATGTGCAAAACGCCGGCGAAGAATCCC
>CAVGTH010000029.1:8475-19470 GCA_963632045.1 Roseburia faecis
AATCCCTTTGCTCTGAGTACGTCTACCGGATTCTTACCGAGCTGATCCGCGGCTTTCATCACGCGGACAACGCGGTGAATGCAAAAATCATCATGAATTATATTACAGAAAACTACATGGAATGCATGGACGTTGACGATATCGCCAGAGTCTTTAATCTGAGCCGCAGCTACTTTACGACAAAGTTCAAAGAGGATACCGGGATTTCTCCGTACGCATACTTAAAGCAATGCCGCATTTCTGCGGCCAAGGGACTTTTAACCAATACCAACCTCACCATTCAGGACATCTCCGAGCGCTGCGGTTTTAACAGCTGCAGCGCCTTTATCCGCACCTTTAAAAGCGCGACCGGCACAACGCCGCTGCTGTATCGCAAGCATCCTTAACCGGGCGCCGTCCGCGCCGCGGCGGTGCGGTTTTTCTTTTGCGGCTGCAAAAAATTTGACAAAATATATCATTCGTTGTAAAATAGATAAAGATGCAGTCAGCGGAGGAACACACATGAAGAAAAAAGCATTTTTAGCAGCACTGCCGCACACACTGCCCATTTGTGTCGGCTTTTTATTTTTGGGTATGTCCTACGGCTTTTTGATGAAGAGCAAGGGATTTTCATTTGTTTATCCCATGCTGATGAGCCTGTTTATTTTTGCCGGTTCGATGGAGTTTGTGACCGTCAATCTGTTACTGTCCGCATTTCATCCCCTCTATGCCTTTTGTCTCTCGCTGATGGTCAATGCGCGCCATCTTTTTTACGGGATTTCTATGCTGGATCGCTATGCCAATCTCGGCCTCAAGCGGTATTATCTGATCTTTGGTATGTGTGATGAGTCATTTACCGTCAACTACACGGCTTCGCCGCCGCCCTACATCCGCTATCTCGGATCGGTGCTCCCCTATGCGGTCATCGGCCTTCTGGTGGTCTACTGTCTCAAAGATGTACCGACCGGCGGCACCTATGGCATCCCGGAGGGCATCGCAATCCTTGCCGTTGCTGCGCTGCACCTGTGGAAGAAGAATATTTTTCTCAGCATTGCCGGTGGCACTGTGCTTTACATGCTTTTGATACAAACCTGTTTTGCAGGTCCCATTTAATTTCATGCGATCAAAGAAAGGAACTACATTACCAACATGGAACGAAAACTGACCGAGGGCAGCGTACTGAAAAACATCCTGGTTTTCTCCCTGCCCTATTTATTCTCTTATTTTCTGCAAACCCTGTACGGCATGGCCGACCTGTTCCTCATGGGGCGGTTTGGTTCTGTCTCGGATATCACGGCGGTATCCATCGGCAGCCAGGTTATGCACATGCTGACCGTCATTTTAGTCGGCCTATCGATGGGAACCACCGTCATGATCGGCCGCAGCGTCGGCGCCGAAAAAAAGGATGAGACCGCCGCCTACATTGGCAGCACCGTGACACTGTTTGCGGCTCTGTCCCTTCTGCTCACGGCGCTGCTGCTCACCTTGGTGCGCCCCATCGTTGCCGCCATGTCCACCCCCGGCGACGCGGTTTCGGGCACGGTTTCCTACCTTGCCATCTGCTTTGCAGGGATTCCGTTTATCACCGCCTATAACGTCATCAGCGCCATCTTCCGCGGTCTCGGCGATTCCAAAAGTCCGCTTTGCTTTGTCGCCATTGCCTGCGTTATCAACATTTTGCTTGACTGTCTCTTTATGGGTGTAATGCATTTGGGTCCTGCTGGCGCGGCACTGGGAACCACGCTGTCCCAGGCGGCAAGCGTTTTGATTGCGCTCTGCATGATAAAAATACGGCGCACCGCCGCTTTGCTCTCAAAATCCGATTTGAAACCGAAAAAGGACGTCATGTCCAAAATTTTGGGCATCGGCGTTCCGATTGCCCTGCAGGACGGTCTGATTCAGGTTTCGTTTATCGCCATCACCATTATCGCAAACCGCCGCGGTCTCAATGACGCAGCGGCGGTCGGCATCGTGGAAAAAATCATCGGCATTATGTTTTTGGTTCCCTCTTCCATGCTCTCGACGGTCTCCGCGCTGGCAGCGCAGAACATTGGCGCAAATCAGCTAAGGCGCGCAAAGCAAACGCTCTGGTACGCCATCGGCATTGCGGCAGGCGTCGGGCTTTGCCTGTCTGTGCTGACCCAATTTTACGCAGGCTCCATGGTTCGTCTTTTTGAGGACGACGCCGCCGTCGTCCAAAGCGGCAGAGAGTACCTTTTAAGCTATGTCTTTGACTGTGCGATTGCAGGAATTCATTTCTGCTTCAGCGGATATTTCTGTGCGATCGGCAAGGCGCAGATTTCCTTTTTGCATAATATTTTATCCATTGTGATCGCAAGGATTCCGCTGGCCTATCTGGCGTCTGCCATGTTTCCTTCGACGCTTTACCCCATGGGGCTGGCAGCGCCGATCGGCTCGCTGCTCTCCACCGTAATCTGCATCATTGCATACCTTATGCTTTGCCGCAACCAAAAAGAAAGGAGACCTGCATGATGAACCGAAAAGAACTGATCAAGCGTTACAGCTTATTTATGATTAGCCTGTTCTTTTCCGCGTTTGGCGTTGCAGTCACCAAGCACGGCGAGTTGGGGGTATCCCCCATTTCCTCCGTGGCAAATGTCATGAGTTTTCAATTTTCGCCGCCCTCTTTACCGGCGTCGCCGTAAAGTTTTTTGTCCGCGTCACAAACGACCGGCTCCACAGTCTTTTAGTTAGTTAAGATTGCAATCCTTGCAAAGCAAAGGGGCGCTGAGAAATCGATTCGATTTCTCAGCGCCCCTTTTTATCACAGGCCATTTATCCCAGCTGCGCAATGCTATCGAGCACTGTTTTCAGCATTGCTTTATATTTTTCGCCTTTTTGGCGTTCTTCCTCTACCACGGCGGCCGGCGCCTTTTCGGTAAAGCCCTTGTTGGAAAGCTTTCCTTCCACGCGCTTGATCTCACCTTCCAGGCGTTTTTTCTCCTTGCCCAAACGTTCTAATTCCTTTTCCTTATCGACCAGTTCATCAAAAGGCAAAAGCAGCTCTGCACCGGGGCTGATAACCGAAACCGCGTTTTCCGGGATTCCGCTCTTATCCTTTTGGATTACCACGTGATCCGCGGACGCCAGCTTGGTATAAAAGGCGGCACCCTTTTCGAAAACCTCCGTCTGCGCTGTCACGATATAAACGGTACACTTTTTGGACGGCGGAACATTCCGCTCGCTGCGGATGTTACGGATTCCTTTAATGGACGCCATCAGCATCTGCATCTGATCGGCGGCCTCCGGGTTTTTCAGCGCCTCGTCATAAACCGGGAAAGCGGAAATCATGATGCTCTCTCCCTCATGCGGCAGCGCCTGCCAGATTTCTTCGGTGATAAAGGGCATAAACGGATGCAGCAGCTTTAAGGTGCCGGACAACACATAAGTCAGCACCTGCTGCGCCGTTTGGTTGCTCTCGTCCTTTGCAAAAAAGCGCGGCTTTACCAGTTCGATATACCAGTCGCAAAAACTGTCCCAGATAAAGTCGTACAGCTTAGAAACCGCGATACCCAACTCATATTTATCCAGGTTTTCCGTCACTTCGCGAACCAGTTCGTTATACGCGTGCAAAATCCAGCGATCCTCTAATTGCAGCTTTGAAAGTTCCGGCAGGCAGCAGGTATCGATATCCAGATTCATCAAGACAAACCGCGACGCATTCCAGATCTTATTGGCAAAGTTCCGGCTGGCCTCCACCCGTTCGGTGCTAAAGCGCATATCGTTGCCCGGCGAGTTTCCGGTTGCAAGCGTAAAACGCAGGGCGTCGGCGCCGTATTGATCGATAATCTCTAAGGGGTCAATGCCGTTACCCAGCGATTTGCTCATCTTGCGTCCCAGGGCGTCGCGCACCAAGCCGTGGATATAGACGTGGCGGAAAGGCACCTGTCCGGTATGTGCAAGGCCGGAGAACATCATCCGCATTACCCAGAACGGGATAATGTCATAACCGGTAACCAGAGTACTGGTCGGGTAAAAATATGCCAGATCCTCGGTCTGATCCGGCCAGCCCAAGGTCGAAAACGGCCAGAGCGCCGAGCTGAACCAGGTATCTAAGGTATCGGGATCCTGACGCATCTCCTTGCCGCATTTGGGGCAGTGCGCGGTATCTTCTTTCGTCACAACAATCTCGTCGCAGTCATCGCAGTAAAACGCCGGAATCCGATGTCCCCACCACAATTGTCTGGAGATACACCAATCCTTGATATTTTCCAGCCAGTGGAAGTAAACCTTTTCAAAATGCTCCGGCACAAATTCCGTCTCGTCATTTTTTACCGCGTCAATCGCCGGCTGCGCCAGCGGTTTCATCTTCACAAACCACTGCTTGGAGATGATCGGTTCTACCGTGGTGCCGCAGCGGTAGCACTGTCCTACGTTATGCGTATGCTCTTCGGTCTTTACCAAAAGGCCCTGCTCTTCAAGATCGATCAACATCGCCTTGCGGCAGGCATAGCGATCCATGCCCTCGTACTTTCCGGCGTGGGCGTTCATGGTCGCATCATCGTTTAATACCTTAATCTGCTCCAGATTATGGCGCTGTCCCACCTCAAAATCGTTCGGGTCATGCGCCGGCGTAATCTTCACGCAGCCGGTTCCGAACTCCCGGTCAACGTATTCGTCCGCGATCACGGGAATTTCTCTGCCGACCAGCGGCAGAATCAGTTTCTTTCCGATCAGATCCCGGTAGCGCTCATCCTCCGGATTGACCGCAACCGCCGTATCGCCGAACAAGGTCTCCGGACGGGTGGTCGCAATCACCACATAGCCGTCGCTGTCTTTGATCGGGTATTTAATATGCCAAAAATGACCTGCCTGTTCGGTATGTTCCACCTCGGCGTCAGACAGTGCCGTGATACAGTGCGGACACCAGTTGATAATGCGGCTTCCCTGATAAATGAGCCCTTTGTTATAAAGGTTGACAAAAACCTCTTTGACCGCTTTGCTGCACCCCTCGTCCATGGTGAAACGCTCCCGCTCCCAGTCGCAGGAGCAGCCGATCTTTTTCAGCTGGCTGATAATGCGGCCGCCGAACTTCTCTTTCCAGGCCCAGACGCGCTTTAAAAACTCCTCCCGTCCAAGGTCGTACCGGGTCAGGTGTTCATTGACGCGCAAATCCTCCTCCACCTTGATTTGCGTGGCGATTCCGGCGTGGTCGGTGCCGGGAATCCAAAGCGCCGCATAGCCCTGCATTCTCTTTGCGCGGATTAAAATATCCTGAAACGTCTCGTCCAGGGCATGTCCCATATGCAGCTGACCGGTGACGTTTGGCGGCGGAATCACGATCGTATAAGGTTTTTTATTCGGGTCAATTTCTGCATGGAAATAGCCCTTATCCATCCAATTTTGGTAAATGCGTTCTTCGACCTGTTTCGGGTCGTAGGTTTTTGAAAGCTCTTTTGGCACAAAACCGCTCCTCTCTATCCAAAGGGGCTAAAAGATAAATCCCCTATTTTTCCTATTGTGTTATCATACCATGATTTTTTGTGATATGCAAGTCCTTTTACTCGATATTAATGCGGCCGCCGCACGGGTTTAGGGTATCACCCTCCCAAAAATACAGTGCACGCGACGGATATTTTGCAGGCGCACTGTCAAGTGACAGGGTATAGATTTTAATTTTCTTTTCATCGTTCAGCTTATCGTTCAGCGCTTTCTTTTCTATTTTGCCGATCACGCCGGATCGATTTCTGTATACCATATATAGCGTCACCTCGGCCGGCGGTGTGTTTAAAAAGAAGTATTTGACCTGATTTCCCTCCGCGCGGCTGACAAAGACATTCCCGACATACAAACTGTCGGAGCAAAAGAAATAATCACCGCTATTTAGTGTCAGATAAAATCCGATTTTGCCGCCCTCGCGCACCAGTGTTATGGGATTTGGAAAGTTAAAAATATAATCCGTCTCATAGGTCGTATCGGTGCAGTCCGGCACGCTGCCATCCTTTCGATAAGAACTCCATTTTGCCTTATCGCCGTGGCCGCCGCCGGTATCGCGTTCCATCATGGTCGCCTCACTGACCAAAAAATAGTTGTGCAAGGACAGCGCCTGATCCTCCCCATCCGGGTCGTCCCAGGTCACGTCTAAAAAATACCACTTTCCGTCCAATTGCACACAATTCCACATATGGTTATAGGCATGATTGGGATCGGAAGGATCACTCGGATCTCCTGCCATGTAGGTAATAAAATTGACCTCAATGCCAAGCTTGTCCGAGACCATATAAAACATCTGTGAATATCCCTGACACACAGCTTTCCCTCCGCTTGCGACGCCATAGGCATGATAGGAGGTAAGTTGATAATTCGTATCGTATACCGTATCACAGATGATAGCATCATGCACGGACAGAATCTGTTCTAACGGATTCTCATACTGCTTGGCGGCGCTCGCATATTCCTCAGCCTTTTGCTGCAGCAAAATCCGCGCCGTATCGTCATCTTCCTTGCTGTCAAGCAGGTAAGTCGGATATAGGGAAATCGCAAGACCGCTTGTTTTTCCGTATTCGATGTTATACTCCGTACGCAGCAGCGCCATTGGGCGAGTCATCACAAAACGGAGATAAATCGTTCCCATTTCGTCCGCCGGGATCTGAAATTCCTGAACCGAAATCTTCTCTTCACGATTCTTACAGGCGTTTTCCAAATAGTCAAAAAACGCGTCTTCATTATAACCGGCAAAAAGTGCAATATTCCCGTTTTCTGTTGCGTCCTCCGCGATCGGAGTTTTTGTTTCGCCGCGCCACACGCCGCCGCGCGGCATCTCCCGTTTTATTTGTACTGCCTGCAGCGGCTCTTCTTCCGCAAAAGCGGCCGGCGCCGCAAGGGATGTGAGCATCAGCAGAGATAAAAGTACCGCCGTCAATCGTTTGATCATCATAAATTCCTCCCGTTTTTATGCGTATTCGTGCACGGGGGTCACCCCCCGATATATCATTGCTTTTTTATATTGTCGTCCCCGAAAGGTGCTAACCCCCGTATTTTTTAAAACTTCCAGCCCGGCACCCGATAGACCGCCGCACTGTACGGCGCAAGCGCCAGAGCGCCGTCAAAGGGAACCGTCTCTTTGGTAATCATATTTTCAAGCATGCCGCGCGGCGCGGAAAAATATGCCGTATAGGGCACCTCGTCCGCGTTGACGGCGATCCAGACCGTCTCGCTTTCGCAGTGCCGCTGCCAGACAAGCTGCCGATTGGTAAGATGCAGCTGCGAAAAATCGCCGTACAGAACAGCCGGACTTTCGCGGTGAATCTTAGCAAGTGCCGCAAGATACGCGGTCAGCGCACTGCTCTGTGGTGCGTCAAAGCACGGGCGGAGCGCCTCGTCCGAGCCGGGCTGCTTTTCGCCGTGCGCGCCCCACTCACTGCCGTAGTAAATACAGGGAATCCCCGGCATGGTAAAGAGCAGGGTGTAAATCAGCGGCAGATGCGTCGGGTTTTGCAGCAGACTTGCGATACGGGTGACATCGTGATTATCGACAAAGCACAAAAGATGCTTGCCGCGGTACAGCGTCCACGATTCCGACCCGAACTGCCGCAGCAGGGAATGCGTGATCTCAAAAAGATTCATGGAATTAAAGCTGGAATAAAGCCCCTTATAACATTCATAATTGGTGCAGCTGTTTAGCATCTGCGGATTCACCCAGCGGTTATAGTCGCCGTGCAGCAGCTCGCCGATGCAATAAAAATCTTCCTTTTGGCTATCGCAGAACTGCCGCAGCCGCCGCAAAAAATCAAAATCCAGCGAATACGCCACGTCCAGCCGCAATCCGTCAATCGAAAATTCCTCAATCCAGCCCTTGATACAGGAAAAAATGTGCTCGATCACTGCCTCGTTGTTAAGGTTCAGCTTAACCAACTCATAATGTCCCTCCCAGCCCTCATACCAAAATCCGTCCCGGTAGGGACTGTCGCCGTCAAAATTTATATAAAACCAGTCCTTGTACGGAGAATCCCACTTCTTTTCCAGTACGTCCAAAAACGCCCAGAACCCTCTGCCGACGTGGTGAAACACACCGTCTAAGACAACGCGGATTCCGTTTTGATGCAGCGCGTCGCAGACATCACGAAAATCCGCGTTTTCACCCAGTCTGCAATCGATGCGGCGAAAATCACGGGTGTCGTAACCGTGCGCATCCGACGCAAACACCGGCGAAAAATAAACCGCGTCCGCACAAAGGCTTTTGATATGCGGGATCCATTCCATAACCTTACGGATCCGCGGCACCAAAACGCCGTCATTTTTTTGCGGCGCGCCGCAAAAGCCGAGCGGATAAATCTGATAAAAAACACTTTCCTCTGCCCACATGGTATTCTTCGCACCTTTCATGATAAACGCTGTTTCGTAATCTGCGCTATCTCTATCTGCTTTATCTTTCATCGTATATTTCATTATAACGGAAAATTCCCGTTTTGTCACGCCTTTTTTATGATTTTTTGCAGACAGGCACCATCTTCCTCTTTTTTCATAAGGTAAGACAGAAAGGGGATGGCGGAATGCATACATTATGGCGCAGATTTCGTTACCGTTTCTTTGCCGGCCGGCAAAGAGGCACACGCCGCAAAGTCTATCGGCACACAATCGGCGGCAAGCTACGTTCCTGTTTCGTTTTTCTTCTTCTCATCGCCTTGCTTTTCGGGATTTTTGCCGCCGTGCGCCGGGTCGGCACGGTCGGCAGACAGGCCGCCGCGGCTGCCCTAAACCAAAGGCTGGTTTATGACGCCAACGCGGCCGTGTCAGAACTTATGCAGGAGAGAGAGGATGAAATCCGCGCTCTCACAACGCTGCAAAAGGACGAGAGCGGCGCACCCCGCTCCATGCACACCGACTATGCGGCCGCAAACCGCGTCAAGGCGGAACTTTTGCAGAAAATCGGCGATAATCTTTGTGCCATCCACGCGGTGGACACCTACATCCCCATCGGTCTTTTGTTTTCGGACGCCCTGTATACGGGGGTCGGATTTCATCTTCCGATCCGCGTATTTTGCGCCGAGAACATCGATGTTTCGTTTTGTGACGAATTTACGGCAGCCGGCATCAACCAGACGCGCTACCTGCTTTTGGCGGATATCACCGTCACCGCAAGGGTCGGCGGCATTGCAAACAGTGAGACGGTCACGGTAAACACGCAGGTTCCCATGACCGAAACGATCCTTCTCGGCACCGTACCCGATACTTACCTCTCCATTCCCGATCGCTAAAAATCCACTTGATTCTTTTTTAAAAATTCGGTATACTATATAGCATACCGATTTTACAAAAGGGGAAGGAGCGCTCCGCATGCCCGATCAAGCAGTCAAAGAGGAAATCCAAAAACTCCGCGCCGAACTGGAGCGGTATAATGAAGAATATTATGTCAACGACCGACCCAGCGTCAGTGACTTTGTCTATGACGAACGAATGAACCGGCTGCTTCGTCTGGAGGCAGAATACCCGGAACTTATCACGCCGGATTCTCCCACCCAGCGGGTCGGCGGCGCGGTATCGGACGGCTTTGACGAGGTCGTCCACACCGTACCGATGCAAAGTCTGGCGGATGTGTTCTCGAAAGAGGAGCTTTGCGACTTTGACAACCGTACCGCTGCGGCGCTGCAAACGGACGCGGTGGAATACGCCGTAGAGATGAAGATTGACGGGTTGTCGGTCTCTTTGGAATACGAAAACGGCAGCCTGGTGCGCGGCTCGACCCGCGGCAACGGCAATGTCGGCGAGGATATCACGGCAAACCTTAAGACCATCGGCAGCATTCCGCTGCGGCTGAAGGACGCGGTTCCTTATCTGGAGGTGCGCGGCGAGGTGTTTATGCCAAAGGCCGGCTTTGTTAAGCTTAACGAACAGTGCGAGAGCGTCGGCAAGCCGCCGTTTGCCAATCCCAGAAACGCGGCGGCCGGATCGCTGCGGCAGCTGGACAGCCGCATCACGGCGCAGCGGCAGCTGGACATCTTTATTTTTAACGTGCAGCAGATTGACGGAAAGACCTTTGCCACCCATACGGAATCGATCGCCTATTTAAAGGAGCAAGGGTTTAAAACCATCCCGGAGCGCGGACTGTTCTACGGTGCGGACGCCGCCTATGAAGAGATTATGCGGATCGGCCAGGCGCGCGGCTCGCTCAGCTTTGATATTGACGGCGCCGTAGTAAAGGTCAACCGTTTCGACCAGCGCGAGGCGCTGGGCACCACCAGCAAAACACCGCGCTGGGCAGCCGCCTATAAATTCCCGGCCGAGCAGCAGGAAAGCCGGCTTTTGGATATCGTCTTGCAGGTCGGCCGCACCGGCGTCATTACGCCGAACGCCGTTTTAGAGCCGGTACGGATTGCCGGCTCGACGGTAAGCCGCGCGACCCTGCACAATGAGGACAATATCCGCGACAAGGATATCCGCATCGGCGATACGGTGGTGATTCAAAAGGCCGGCGACATCATCCCGGAGGTGGTTCGTTCCCTGCCGGAGCGGCGCAGCGGATCGGAACAGGTTTTTCACATGCCGAAGGTCTGCCCGGCCTGCGGCGAGCCGCTCTTCCGCGAAGAGGGCGAGGCCGCCGTGCGGTGCCTGAGTTCCAACTGCCCGGCACAGCAGCTGCGCAGCATCATTCACTTTGCCTCCCGGCCGGCCATGGACATTGACGGTCTCGGTCCTGCCATTGTCCAGCAGCTGCTGGATAACAACCTGATTGCGGACTGTGCGGATTTATACCGCCTTCGCACGGACGACCTGGTTTCTCTGGAACGCTTTGCGGAAAAATCGGCACAGAACCTGATTGCGGCCATCGAGGCCTCCAAGCAGCAGGGGCTGGATCGCGTTCTGTTCGGTCTCGGCATTCGTCTGATCGGCAGCAGCGCGGCAAAATCCCTTGCAGAACACTTTGAGAGCCTGGACAATCTGATGCAGGCGGACGAGGCGGCCATTGCAGCAATCCCGGATATCGGCGCCAAGATGGCGGCGAGCCTGACGCATTATTTAAAAGAAGAAAAATCGATAGAGCTTTTTGATAAGCTG
>CAVGTH010000030.1:0-5964 GCA_963632045.1 Roseburia faecis
GCAATGTCGCAATATCTTGCCGAAAACGGCATGAAATCGGCGAAAAATTTCATTTTTATTCTATAATGCTTCATTGAATACGCGTTCTATCCGATTTGCCATTTGATAAAACCCTAAATCGTTGGGATGACACCCGTCCACCATGCATAAATCGCGCAGTTCACCGGGGAAAAATGTCTCTCCGTCAATCATATACACGTGACAGTCGCCGCGATCAATGGCATTTTGATAGGTTTTTTGAATAATACTCCGCCGTATTTCGTCTTGCCGTCCCGGCCAAAAGTCCGGTTTTGATATCATAATGACCGGTGTATTCGGCTGCTTTTGACGAAACCGAAGGAAAAATGCCTCATGCGTTTGTTTTAAGTGGTTTTCGTCCGGCGCGTTGTGGTCGTAATCATAAACCAGTGCCGACATGGAAAGTGATGCAATATAATCAGCCATTGCCGTTTCCCCTTTGGCGCTGCCGGAAAAGCCGAGATTGATATAGTCGATGCGGTTTCGGCGCAGAATCATACTCTGATAGGTGTTCCCCGGCCGGGAGGCACAACCGCCCTGTGTAATCGAAGATCCGTAATAGACAATGGGCGCCATCGGCGCATAGCGATAAATGGGTTCTTTTAACACGGCGCCCGATTCCAGCCCGATCATAAGCTGCTGCACCCCGTTATATAACGGAAAATAAAGGGTGATATCGCGCATACGCCGTGTACTAAGGCAGCAGATCGCGTCATAGCCGTCTGTCAGAGTAGTGGGAGGGATCAGAGAACCAAGGTAGTGGCTCTGCGTATCCGTTTCCTCGTAAAGATCAAAACCGCTGCTGCCAAGCAGGGGCATATGTGCCATATGGCCGGAACCGGGTTCCTTAACATAAATAGCAATGCAAGAAGAATCGGTCGAAAACCGCAGCCGGCCGCCGGCCGTAAAAGTACTCAGCTCTTTGACGCCGGGGTCGAGGACGCTTGCCGTATCCTCCGGCATGCGGCGATAGCCGACCTCCTTTGCGCTGCCATATAACCCGTAAATTTGAAACGGCGCGTCGGCCGCGTCATAAAACACCAGATCCTGCCGATCCCGGCAGTTTTTTAACTGAAAATTTGTATCAATTTTTGCAATTTCCATGATAATCTCCCCTTCGGCCAAAACGGCCGCATATTTTAATATCTTTAAGTATCGTTAGCATCATTAGCCGCGCATGTCCTATACCGATATCCGCTGCAATCAAATAACAATGTACCTAAACCTACTATAAAGCGGCGCAGCCCAATTGTCAAGTGAAAGAATCCGTATAAAATCTGATGTCAGAAATCCAAAATTATGCCAAGGCGTATACTTTTTGTGCGGCCTACAAATAATTTATAAATAATTGCAAAGAGGAATTGACAAACAATCGTTCTATGTTTATAATTGTTATATTATGTAGTATTATGCGATGCGCGCAGAAAGGCGGAACGTTATGACCAGGTTTGCAAAAGGGATGACATTGGTACTGATCGGCATTTTTGTGATTGGTTTTACCATGCTGGGCGTTTTGGCGGCCAGGACGGTCTCTAACCTGCCGCTCGGTGAACAGGTCTCGATCGGCGCCCTCGATAAAGAAGAACAGGTCGGCTTGATGAATGTTCTGCTGATCGGCATCGATGAGGATCGGACGCGCAGCGATACGATTATGCTGTTGTCGTATGACGGCTATTCCAACCGCCTTAATATTTTATCGTTTCCCCGTGATACCCAGGTGGTGATGAACGGCTACCGTCAAAAGTTAAATGCCGCCGTTGGTGTTGGCCTGCAGAACGTAAAGAACAACAAGGATACCGAGCCGGAGGAAGAATTGATCCGCCGTGTGAAGGAGCTGTCCGGGTTGCCGGTTCATTACTTTGTGACGATTGATTTTGACGGATTTAAACAGATCATTGACGCGCTGGACGGCGTGGAGTTTAACGTCCCCTATGATATGGATTATGACGATCCGGCGCAGAATCTGCATATTCATTTAAAAAAGGGGCAGCAGCATCTGGACGGCCAGGCTGCACACGATTTTGTCAGATTTCGGCATAATAACGACGGTTCGGCGCCCGGCGAATACGTTATGGGTGACGAGGGACGTATCTATTGGCAGCAGCGGTTTTTAAAAGCGCTGCTTGCCCAAAAGGCAAAACCGCAGTATTTCAGTAAAATTACAACGCTTTTTGATGTGCTGACCCAAAATGTACGTACCAATTACAGTCTGGAGGATTTGCTGGCGCATATTGACGCGCTGCAAAATATTGATATCAGCCGGATGGAGGCGTATCGGCTTCCCGGTGAGGCAAAGTATGTGGAATCCGACCAGCTGTGGTGGTATCTTTATGACTCCAAAGCGACAGAAGAGCTGGTCAATACAGTCTTTATGCCAAAGAGCAAGGAACAGTGGGAGCAGGAGCAGGAGCAGGCAGAAGCCGCTGAGGCCGAAAATACAACCGCAGAGAATGCAAAAAAAGCAGAAGGATAAAAAGAGCCGCGCTGCGGCTCTTTTTTAATACGGCCGCCAGGACGCAAAGGGCGTCAGGTTCCGCAAAATGCCAAAAAGGAAGAGAATTGCGACGGAGACGAGAAAGAGACGGTAAAAAATTTTTCGTCCATGCCGGCGGCACGGCCGGCACAAAACCAGAGCCAAAAAGGCGGCCAGCCAGACGGGCAGCAGCAAAAAAAGCGCGCGGTTTTGCGTATATGCGCCGGCAATATCGCCGCGGAGCAAGGAGCGCAGCATTCTGGTTGCACCGCAGCCGCCGCAGTAAAGGCCGCTCAGCCGATAAATGATACAGGGCATCACCCTTCACCTCGTTTCTTAGATGCCCGATATGCCCCGTTATGAAAAAACCGTCACCGGTTTGCACGATGCTTTTTCAGCCGGGGCATTTCTTTTTTGCCATTTTACTCTTTTTTTCAAAAAAAGTCAAATAAAGCCCGGGCAAACAGAAATCCGACAAATTTCTTTAAGAGTGTAAATATTTTATTAAATTTACAAAAAGTTTCTTGTTTTTATTTCTAATATATGGTAGAATAGAGTGAGAAGGATTTTGTCTATATGCTGGAATAGAACTGAAAGAATCACACCATGCAACAGAAAAGTGTCAGGAGGCGAAGCAATGAAAAACAGTAAGATGGCGGTTTTGCCGGAAGAAGTGCGGGCGCTGGCGGCGCTCTGCATGAGAAACGATAAAATTGATCCGGCGCTTTATACCAAATATGACGTAAAACGGGGGCTTCGGGACTTGCAGGGAAAGGGCGTGCTGACCGGCCTGACCGAGATATCGGAGATTTGCGCCACTAAAATGGTGGACGGTAAGGAGATCCCCTGTGAGGGCAAGCTTTACTACCGCGGCTACGATGTAAGGCAGCTGGTACGCGGTTTTTTAGAAGATGACCGTTACGGATTTGAAGAGACCGTTTATTTGCTCCTGTTCGGCGAATTGCCGGAGCAAAAGCAGCTGGATGAGTTTACCGGAATTTTAGGCAGATATCGGACGCTGCCGGTTAATTTTGTAACCGATATTATTTTAAAGGCGCCGAGCCCGGATATGATGAACACCCTGTCAAGATCGGTGCTGACGCTGTATTCGTACGATGAGCGCGCCAATGATATTTCGATCCCCAACGTGCTGCGGCAGTGTCTGGAACTGATTGCACTGTTTCCGGTGTTATCGGTTTACGGCTACCAGGCGTATTCGCACTATCACCGGGGCAAGAGCCTGTTTATCCACAAGCCCAATCCGGCGCTTTCAACCGCGGAGAATATTTTGCATCTGCTCCGTCCGGACGGGGAGTACACGCAGCTGGAGGCCAGGATTTTGGATTTGGCGCTGGTATTGCAGGCAGAGCACGGCGGCGGCAATAACTCGACCTTTACCACGCACGTGGTGACGTCCTCCGGGACGGACACCTACTCGGTGATTGCGTCCTCGCTGGGGTCGCTCAAGGGGCCGCGGCACGGCGGCGCCAACATTAAGGTGGTTGAGATGTTTGACCATTTAAAGGAGAATATCAGCGACTGGACGGATGAGGACGAAATCCGCAGCTATTTAAAGCGTATGCTGGAGGGTGAGGTCTTTGACCATGCCGGCTTGATTTACGGGATGGGGCACGCCGTGTACTCGCTGTCCGATCCGCGCGCCGACATTTTTAAGCGGTTTGTTAAGGAACTGTCGGAGGCCAAGGGCTATACCAAGGAATACGCCCTGTACGAAAAGATTGAAAAAATCGGGCCGGAAGTGATAACGGAAAAGCGGAAAATCTATAAGGGCGTCAGCGCCAATGTGGACTTTTACAGCGGCTTTGTCTATCGGATGCTGGGACTGCCGGAGGAATTGTTCACCCCTATTTTTGCGATTGCAAGGATTGCCGGCTGGAGTGCGCATCGGATTGAAGAACTGGCCAACGCCGGAAAGATTATTCGTCCTGCTTATAAGGCGATTGCGGAGCATCGGGATTATACGCCGATGCGGTCGCGCTGAAAAATTAGATAAAAAATGCAGTGGTTCGCACCACCGCATTTTTTTGGGTTCATAAAAAATCTCCATTCGGTTATTTTTCCGATTTGCCGCGGCTGCCCTTGATCTGCTGCCAGTAACTCCATGCGGCTTGCTCCATCTTATTTTCACCCGGCCGATAATAGACCTTATCCTTGATGCGGTCGGGCAGATATTGCTGCACGACATAATGATCGGGATAGTCGTGCGGATAGAGGTAGTTCTGTCCGCGCTGTACGGCGCCTTCGCCGTCATAGTGCTTATTTTGCAGCTGCCGCGGGATAGAGCCGGTGTCCATATGTTCGATATCATGGAGTGCCGCATTGACCGCCATATACGCAGAATTTGACTTTGGCGCGGTCGCAAGCAGCAAGGTTGCCTCCGCCAGCGGAATCCGTGCCTCCGGAAAGCCCAGCATCAGTGCGCTGTCTACACAGGCCTTTACTACCGTGATGGCGGTCGGATGCGCCAGACCGACGTCCTCACAGGCAATCACCATCAGCCGCCGGCAGATGGACTGAATATCATCGGCGGCAATCAGCCGCGCCAGATAATGTGCGGCGGCGTCCGGATCACTGCCGCGGATCGACTTTTGAAACGCGCTGAGGATATCATAATGGCTGTCGCCCTTTTGGTCATAGCAAAACGCCTTTTTTTGAGAGCATTGCTCGGCGATGTCACGGGTCAGGGTAATCACGCCGTCCCCGTCCGGCGGCGTGTAGTTGACGGCAAGCTCTAAGGCGTTGAGCGCTTTGCGCACGTCACCGCCCGATTTTTCCGACAGATGAAGAAGTGCGTCATCGTCGGCGCGGAGGGTGTGGCGCGGAAAATCCTCTGCCTGTAAAATGGTTAAGGCGCGGCGGAGCGCCATGACGATATCTGTTGCCGTGAGCGGCTTGAATTCAAAGACGGTGCTGCGGCTTAAGATCGCGTTGTAGACATAAAAATAGGGATTTTCCGTCGTGCTGGCAATCAGGGTGATCTTTCCGTTTTCGGTATATTCCAGCAGCGATTGCTGCTGTTTTTTATTAAAATTCTGAATCTCGTCCAAATAGAGCAAAACGCCGTCCTGCCCCAAAAGCCCCTCGCTTTCCTTGACGATTGCCTTGATGTCGGCAACTGACGCGTTGGTTGCGTTTAAGCGGTAGAGGGTCTTGTGGCTGGTCTTGGCGGCAATGTTTGCGACGGTGGTCTTTCCGGTGCCGGAGAGACCGTAAAAAATCATATTCGGAATCCTTCCGCTTTCGATAATGTTACGCAGAATCCGGCCTTTGCCCAATATATGCTGCTGACCCACAACCTCGTCTAAGGTTGTGGGTCTGATTCTGTCCGCAAGCGGTTTATTCATATAACGGATGCTTTTTGCAAAGCGCCTGCACCCGTGCGGCAACCTCTGCGCGGTTGCCCTCAAAGTCATTCACGATCATCGAGATCAGCTCTGCAACCTCGACCATGT
>CAVGTH010000030.1:5974-19421 GCA_963632045.1 Roseburia faecis
CCGCGCGTCGTCACAGCCGGGGTGCCTAAACGGATACCGCTGGTGACAAACGGGCTCTTGGGATCGTTGGGGATGGTGTTCTTGTTACAGGTGATGCCGACCTCATCGAGGTTATGCTCCACTTCTTTTCCGGTTTTGTCCTGCTTGAGCAGGCTAACCAGCATCAGGTGGTTGTCGGTGCCGCCGGACACAATGTCCAGACCGCGCTGCATCAGCGCGTCTGCCAGGGCGGCCGCATTCTTCTTCACCTGCGTCTGATAGACTTTAAATTCCGGCGAGAGCGCCTCTTTTAAGCAAACGGCTTTTGCGGCAATGACGTGCATTAAGGGGCCGCCCTGGTTGCCGGGGAATACCGCCTTGTTGATGGCTGCACCGTATTTTTCTTTGCATAAAATCATGCCGCCGCGGGGTCCGCGCAGCGTCTTGTGCGTGGTGGTTGTCACAAAATCCGCGTAGGGAACGGGGCTTTGGTGCAGACCGGCCGCAACCAATCCGGCGATGTGCGCCATATCCACCATCAGGTATGCGCCGACCTCGTCCGCGATCTCACGGAATTTGGCAAAATCAATCTCACGCGCGTACGCGCTTGCGCCGGCCAGAATCAGCTTTGGCTTGTGGGTGAGCGCCAGGGTGCGCAGCGCGTCATAGTCGATGCGGTGGGTGACGTCATCGACCCCGTAGGGGACAACGTTAAAATATTTACCGGAGATATTGACCGGCGAACCGTGGCTTAAGTGACCGCCGTGCGCCAGATTCATGCCCAAAAAGGTATCGCCCGGCTCCATGGTGGCAAAAAAGACCGCCAGGTTTGCCGATGCGCCGGAGTGCGGCTGCACGTTGGCAAATTCTGCACCGAAGAGTTCCTTGGCGCGCTCCCGTGCGAGATCCTCGACGATATCGACATATTCGCAGCCGCCGTAGTAACGCTTGCCGGGATAGCCCTCTGCATATTTGTTGGTCAGCGGAGTGCCCATCGCCTCCATCACGGCCGGGCTGACAAAGTTTTCTGATGCGATCAGTTCAATCTTATTGCGCTGACGGTTGATTTCCTGTGTAATGGCGGTTGCCAGTTCCGGGTCTGTTTTTCTCACTTGCTCCAATTCAAACATACAATACCTCCAAGTTTTTTGCGGCCGAACCGGCAAAAATCCGATCCGGGACTTGCATCTTTTGATATTCTATATTATAATCGTTTTATCGACAATTTGCAAGGGGGAATTTCAATGCGGGAGACGCTTTCGGCAAAACGGGAACGGGTGCTTCATATGATTGATATTTTTGATCGGGTGTATGACGATGCCGCCTGCACACTGGACTACAAAGACGCGCTGCAGCTTTTGATTGCGACCCAGCTTGCCGCGCAGTGTACCGACGCCAGGGTTAATATCGTCACCAAGGATTTATTTGTCAAATATCCCGATGTATATGCGTTTGCCAATGCGGACGATCTGACCTTGCAGGAGGATATCCGATCGACCGGATTTTTTCGCAATAAGGCAAAAAACATCATCGGCTGCTGTAAGATGCTGATCGAAAAATTCGACGGTTCCGTCCCAGCGAGCATGGACGAACTTTTGTCGCTGCCGGGCGTGGGCCGCAAAACGGCAAACCTGGTATTGGGCGACTTTTTCGGCATTCCCGGCGTGGTGGTTGACACGCACGCGACCCGTCTGTCGAACCGCATGGGGCTGACGAAACAGAAAGAACCTTATAAAATCGAACTTGACCTGCAAAAGGTGATTCCACAAAAAAACTGGGGCAGTTTCTGCCACCAGTTAGTTTATCACGGCCGTGCCTATTGCAGCGCCCGCGCGCCGAAGTGCGATACCTGTCCGGTTGCACAGCTTTGCCCCAAAATCGGGGTCTAGGCACACGGGAGCAATCTAAGCTCCGATTTTGGGAGGCGGATTTCCGCTTTCGCTGCGCCCAATACCCGGCAATACGCTAAGATTTCTTTTTCGGCGTCAGCGTCTGCCGGCTGCCGTCCGGACGGATGATCTCGATGTTGTCCAGCTGACGTTTTAAGTTTCCGCGAAACGCCGCGATATATTCCTCGCGCAGTTGTTTTTGTTCTGCCTTTTCTTCCTCGGTCAGCGGTTCTCTGCGCGATTTCTGCGAGAGAAAGCTGATTCGTTTTATCTTTTCGGGATCCATACTGCCCTCCTTAGTTTCCGCACTCAATACTGATTTCGTTAAAAATCTTCAGATAATCGTCAATCCCGGTTTGCGCCCGTTCTTCGCCGCTGCGGTCTAAAACGATGTCCCCTTCATGCATCATGACGGTACGGGTGCCGTAGGACACCGCGTAGCGGAGGTTATGGGTAATCATCATGGTGGTGATCTTTTTCTCTTCTACAATTTTTTGGGTCAGTTCCATGACAATGTCGCCGGATTTGGGGTCAAGGGCGGCGGTGTGTTCGTCCAAAAGCAGCAGCTTCGGACGTACCAGCGTTGCCATAATCAGCGCCAGCGCCTGCCGCTGACCGCCGGAGAGCGTACCGGCCTTGGTGTTCATGCGATTCTCCAGTCCCATGCCCAAGAGCTCTAACTGTGACTGATAAAATTCCTTCCGTTTTCGGTTCAGCCCAAAAGAGAGGCCGAAGGATTTGGCCTTGTTATCGGCAATGGAAAGGTTTTCCCAGATAGTCATGCCGGGACAGGTGCCGACCGCCGGATTTTGAAAGACGCGCCCGATGTCACGCGCGCGGCGAAAGTTTGGAATCGGGCTTAAATCCTTGCCGTCCAGCAGAATCTTGCCGCCGTCCGGCTTGATATCCCCGGCAATCAGATTTAAAAGCGTGGTCTTGCCGGAGCCGTTGGAGCCGATCACGGTGACAAACTCACGGTCGCGGATGGTGAGGTTAAAATCCGTGAACAACACTTTTTCATCGATGGTTCCCGGATAAAAGGTTTTATGAATCGATTCAATCTGCAGCACGGCCGCTCACCTTGCCTTTCTTCTCTTTTTCTAACAAAAACTGGTTGATGCAAAGCGCAATGACAAACAGCACCGTGATCACCAGGTTGGTGTCCATAGCCTGAAGCCCGGATGCCAGCGCGGCGTAAGTGCACGCCTTATAAATCATCATACCGAAGATAACGCCGGTGGTAACGCGGACGAACCGCACCTTGCGAAAGACTGCCGCACCGATGATGACGGCGGCCAGGCCCATGACAACCGTTCCGGTACCGCCGGCAACCGAAAACTGACGGGTGTACTGCGCATTCACTGCGCCGGAGAGCGCCACCAGACCGTTGGAGAGCGCCAGACCTAAGATTTTAACATAACCGGCGTTTTTGGCAAGCGTGGTGACCAGCTGCTCATTATCGCCGACGCTGCGCAGCAAAAACCCGGATTTGGTACGCAAATACCAGTCCATCAGCAGCTTGACGATCAGGGCGATGACGGCAACAACCGCCAATTTGGAGACGGAAACCGGAAGCCATGCGGCCGCGCCGGTAAAGATGGTCGGCTGACTCATATCCATAAACAAATTCGAGGCGCCGGCAATGCGGTAGTTGATGGAATACAGCGCTGTCATGGTTAAAATACCGCAGAGCAGGTTCTTGATCTTAAGATGTACGTTAAAGATGCCGGTGACCGTTCCGGCAAGGCAGCCGGCCAAAAAGGCAATCAAAAGACAAAGCCAGGGGTTTACGCCGATCGAGATCAGGCTGACGCAGACCGCCGTACCCAGCGGAAAGGTGCCGTCCACCGATAAATCGGGAAAATCCAGAATCGTGTAACTGATATAGACGCCAAGCGCCATGATTCCATAAATCAGGCCTTGTTCCAAAATGCTGATGATTGCATCGCTCATAACCATGCCTCCCGGTAAAAATGAGGGGTGCAGTGCGCACCCCTTTTAAAATTCAATTCTTATTTTCCTTCTCTGACCTCAGCGCCGGACTGCACGGATTCCGGAATGGAAATGCCGAGTGCTTCTGCGGCCGACGGGTTAATTGTGATTTTGCTTTCGGTAATCGTCTCATAGGGCATGGTTGCGATGTCCTCACCCTTTAACACCTTGGCGGCCATGGCGCCGGCCTGTTTGCCGAGTGCGATATAGTCAATCCCAGCGGAGGCGATACAACCGTTTGCAACCTGCTCTTCTTCCGAGCCAAAGACGGGGATATTTTTTGCATTGGCCTTTTCCAGTTCCACCGGCAGGTTGTTAACCACCGTGTTATCGGTCATATTGGAGATACAGTCAACCTGGCCGACCAGGATATCCATTGCCTGCGGCAGTTCGGCTGCGTTGGAAATTCCCTTTTCAACAATTTCAAATCCGTATTCACCGGCAAGCTCTTTATACTCGGCGATGGTGCTGACCGAGTTCGCCTCGCTGGTGGTGTAGACGATGCCGATCTTTTTCGCATCCGGCAGAATGTCGCGGATCAGTGTCAACTGCTGTGCAACGGGCAGCGCGTCCGAAATACCGGAGATGCCGGGCATTGCCTCCGTGGCGCTTTTTGCCAGCTTTGCCTGTACCGGGTCGGATACTGCGTTAAAGATGACCGGAATCTCGCGTTCATAGCAAGCGTTATACAGTGCCATCGCGGAGGGCGTTGCAATGCCGCATACCAGATCCATCTTGTCACTGACAAAGCTCTGTGCGATCTGGACGTTGGTGGCGTCGTTGCCCTGGGCGGACTTTGCGCTGACCTCTAAATTCTTACCCTCTTCAAAGCCGGCTTCTTTTAATCCTTCCAAAAAGCCCTCGCGGCAGTTATCCAGAGACGGGTGATCGGCATACTGTACTACGCCGACCTTATAAACCTTGGTATCTGCACCGCTTTCCGTCCCGGTCTGGGTCTTTGCGCCGCCGCAGCCGGTCAGTGCCGACATGCCGAGAAGCGCCGCCATGGTGATTGCCGCCAGTTTTTTTGATGTTTTCATTGTTTTGTTCATGATGATCTCTCCTTTTCTTTTTGAGAGACTGTGTTTGCCTTCTGCCTGCAATCGGCAATAAAAAAAGCCCCGACGTACGTCCTGGAGGCAGAAAAGTCTAATGCATATTCATATACACTCGTCTCATCTCTGCTCTAAACTTTGCTCATCTCGTCTCTCTTTCCGCTATTGTAGCACGGTTTTTTTAATTTGTCAAGAGAAAAATTTTAATTTTTTGGAAAATATGGCACAGGTTTTGTCTATCATTGCCGTTTACAATTGACAGGATCTGTGGTATACTATGTGTTATGTGTAGAAGGAGAGGATCGGATGAAGAGAGAAGATTTAAGAAACATTGCGATTATTGCCCACGTTGACCACGGGAAAACCACCCTGGTGGACGAGATGCTCAAGCAGGGCGGTATTTATAGAGAAAATCAGGTGGTCGAGGAGCGGGTCATGGATAATAATGACTTGGAGCGGGAACGCGGTATCACGATTCTTGCCAAAAATACCTCGGTATACTACCAGGATATTAAGATGAACATTATCGATACGCCGGGACACGCCGACTTCAGCGGTGAGGTAGAGCGTATCTTAAAGATGGTGAACGGCGTTATCCTGCTGATTGACGCAGCGGAGGGGCCGATGCCGCAGACACGGTTTGTGCTGCAAAAGGCGCTGGAGATGAAACACCGCGTTATTATTGTCGTTAACAAGATCGACCGGCCGGATGCGCGGCTGGACGAGATTCCGGATGAAATTTTAGACCTTTTGATTGACCTGGACGCGGACGAGGATCAGCTGGAGAGCCCGATTATTTTCTGTTCCGGCAGAGCCGGCACGGCGTCGCTGTCACAATATGAGCCGGGCAAGGATTTGACCGTCTTATTTGAGACGATCAAGAACTATATCCCGGCGCCGGAGGGCGATGAGACCGCGCCGCTGCAGATGCTGGTTTCTTCGATCGACTACAACGAGTACGTCGGCAGAATCGCCATCGGTCGGATTGAACAGGGTGAAATTCATCAAAACCAGGAGGTCATGATCTGTGACTATCACAAAAAGCATGACCCGTATAAATCCAAGATCGTGAACATGTACCAGATTGACGGACTGGGAAGAACGCCGGTTACCGAGGCCAAGGTCGGCGATATCATCTGTATTTCCGGAGTGACCGATATCACGATCGGCGATACGGTGACGGCGGTGGACTATCCGGAGCCGCTGCCCTTTGTCAAGATCAGCGAACCGACCATCGAAATGACGTTTTCGGTCAATGACAGTCCGTTTGCCGGCCGCGAGGGTAAGTTTGTGACCTCACGCCAGCTGCGTGACCGCCTGCATCGGGAATTGTTAAAGGATGTGTCGCTGCGGGTTGCGGACGGTGAAACGACGGATAGCTTTAAGGTGGCCGGCCGCGGCGAGATGCATATCTCGATTTTGATTGAGACGATGCGCCGCGAGGGCTACGAATTTTCGGTCAGCACGCCGAAGGTGCTGATGAAGGAGATTGACGGTACGCTTTGCGAGCCGGTGGAGCGGCTGCTTATTGACGTTCCGGAGGAGAGCATGGGCGCCGTGATGGAGAAGATGGGAACCAGAAAGGCAGAAATGGTACAGATGGCGCCGCAGGGAAGCCGGATGCGCCTGGAGTATTTGATTCCGGCACGCGGCCTTTTGGGCTATCGGAGCGAGTTTTTAACCGATACCCGCGGCGAGGGAATCATGAACGCAACCTTTGACAGTTATCAGCCGTTTAAGGGCGAGATTCACCGCCGTCATACCGGGTCGCTGGTCTCTTTTGAAACCGGCGAGGCGGTCGGCTACGGCATCTTTAAGGTGCAGGATCGCGGTACCATGTTTATTACGCCGGGTACGGCGGTTTATGAGGGAATGGTTGTCGGCTATTCGCCAAAGAGTGAGGACATCAACGTCAATGTATGCAAAAAGAAGCAGCTGACTAACACGCGTGCTTCCGGCAGTGATGAGGCGCTGCGTCTGACGCCGCCGCAGCAGATGAGCCTGGAGGCCTGCCTGGAATTTTTGGCGGACGATGAGTTATTAGAGGTGACGCCGGAGAATCTGCGGCTGAGAAAGCGGATTTTGAACAACCAGCTGCGTGCCAAGGCAAACGCGCGGAATAAGGCATAGCCTGAAAACAGAAGAGGGACGAACGGCGGAAAAGGCGCTGCGTCCCTCTTATCTTTGATGAAACGCCCTAAAAGCGGAATGTACCGTTATAATGGGTGGGAAGTCCCTCGCGGTATAGGTGGGGTCTCCGTGTCGCAAATAAAAAAATAGCATGCTTGCAGCCTCCTTATTGGATCTGATTTCATGATACCACATTGTGCCTTTGGTTGCAAGATAAAATCGGATCATCGGAAGAGAGGCAGTAAGCCCGGTATGGTGCAGCACATGTTTGCTTTCGTGGTGTGAAACGGGCGCGCTGCAATGCCGAAAATGGAAGAAGGAAGGGTTGATTTTTGAAACAATGTAATGGAAAGAGCAGGCAAAAGCAGCAAGGGATTCTTGCCATTTTGTGCGCGGCGTTCTGCTTTGCGCTGATGACTGCCTTTGTGCGGCTGGCCGGTGATCTGCCGTCCGTACAGAAAAGTTTTTTCAGAAACCTGGTCGCGCTGCTGTTTGCGGCAGTGGTGCTGCTGCGTACCGAAGAGAAGTTCCGGTTTCATAAAGAGAATCTTGTGCCGCTGCTTCTGCGTGCGGCATTTGGAACCGTCGGCATATTGGGTAATTTTTATGCGGTGGATCATCTGCTGCTTTCGGACGCGTCGATGCTGAATAAGCTTTCACCTTTTTTTGCGATTTTATTTTCGTATCTTTTGCTGAAAGAGAAGATGCGGCCGTTTCAGATCATGGCGGTGATCGGCGCGTTTATCGGGAGTCTGTTTATCGTAAAACCCAGCGGACAGGGATTGTTTTCGCTCGGCGCGGCTGCCGGATTGATTGGCGGTCTCGGCGCCGGGGCGGCCTACACCTTTGTTCGTGTTTTGGGGCAGCGCGGCGAGAGAAAGCCGTTTATTGTGTTCTTTTTCTCGGCATTTTCCTGTCTGGTAACCCTGCCGTTTTTGCTCATTGATTTTCATCCGATGCAGCCGATCCAGCTGCTCTATTTGCTTTTGGCCGGCTTAGCCGCGGCCGGAGGGCAGTTTTCGATTACGACGGCGTATTCCTTGGCACCGGCCAAGGAGATTTCGGTCTATGACTACACGCAGGTTATTTTTGCAGCAATTTTAGGGTTTTTGCTCTTTGATCAGGTGCCGGATATTTATAGTCTGATCGGTTATGGAATCATCGGTACGGTGTCGGTGGTGATGTTTTTTTATCAGCAAAGAACGGAGGCGTAGACCTTCTATAAAAGAAAAAGAGCGGGTGCGAAAGCACCCGCCCTTTTTGGTATCTGATAAGGGATTCCTTATTTCAGTTCTACCGTAGCGCCAACCTCTTCGAGCTTGGTCTTGATTTCTTCTGCTTCTTCCTTAGCAGCAGCTTCTTTTACGGTCTTCGGCGCGCCGTCAACCATAGCCTTTGCTTCAGCCAGACCCAGACCGGTGATCTCTCTGACAACCTTGATTACCTTAATCTTCTGTGCGCCGGCAGCAGCCAGTACAACGTCAAATTCGGTCTTTTCTTCTGCAGCAGCAGCGCCGCCAGCAGCACCGGCTACCATAACCGGAGCAGCAGCAGATACGCCGAACTCATCTTCCAATGCTTTTACCAGATCGTTTACTTCCAGTAAGGTCAGTTCTTTGATTTCATCAAGAATTTTTGTTACATCAGCCATTTTAATATCCTCCATTTTATTTACTATTTGATTCTTTTAGTTTGTGTTGGCACAATGTGCCGAAAGTCCCAAAGGACTATTCTGCGTCCGAAGCCGGAGCCTCTTCTGCCGGTGCAGCCTCAGCTGCTGCCGGTGCCTCTTCAGCAACCGGTGCTTCTTCTACAACAGGTGCAGTTTCTTCTGCAACCGGTGCGGCTTCCTCAGCGGCAGCTGCCTTGCCGGGTGTAGCCTCTTCATCAACAATCGCCTGCAAGGTTCTTGCCAGCTTGCTAATGGGAGACTGCAAAGAGCCCAGCATCTTGGAGATCAATACTTCCTTGGTCGGGATGGAAGCGTAGTGCTTCACCTCGTCCAGAGAGATGACCTCGCCGTTTACAAAACCGGCCTTGATCTCTAATGCCTCGTTGTCCTTTGCAAATTCAACTAAGATCTTTGCAGGAGCAACCACGTCATCGGTGCTGGTTGCGATCGCGGTCGGGCCGTGCAGGATCGGATCCAGCGCATCCAGACCGGCTGCGTTGGCAGCAAAACGGGTCAGATTGTTCTTTACTACGGTGTATTCCACGCCGGCCTCTCTCAGCTTTGTACGAAGCTGGGTATCCTGGTCAACGGTAAGACCTCTGTAGTCGGCCAAAACACCTGCCTGGGCGTTTTGGAATCTTTCGGTAAGCTGTGCAACGATCGCCTTTTTGTTTTCTAATACTTTCTCACTTGGCAATGAAAACATCCTCCTTTCTCTATTTTCACTCCGCATCCGTTTGGGCTTTGCTCTGTCCAAACGGAAAAAGAAAGTCCCTCGCAGGGGCGAGGGACATCATGCGCCATCATACGGCAGTGCATAACGTTCATCCTCGGCAGGGTTTACGGCTTGCGCCACCTGCTGTCTGCGGAATGTGATTCACTTTTATCTGACAAAAATCAGCCGTCAATCTTGTTCGGATTGAGACGGATTCCGGGTCCCATGGTAGAAGCAATGGTTACGGATCTCAAATACTGACCCTTTGCCGCTGCCGGCTTTGCTTTTATCACGGCGCCCATCAGGGCGTTAAAGTTTTCAGCAAGCTTGTCTGCGCCAAAGGACGCCTTGCCGATCGGGCAGTGAATGATGTTTGTCTTATCCAAACGATACTCAATTTTACCGGACTTAATCTCCTGGATGGCTTTGGTGACATCCGGGGTTACCGTGCCGGCCTTCGGGTTCGGCATTAAGCCCTTCGGACCTAATATTCTACCGATACGGCCAACAACGCCCATCATATCCGGGGTTGCAACAACAACATCAAAATCGAACCAGTTTTCGCTCTGGATCTTCTGTGCCAGCTCTTCTGCGCCGACATAGTCTGCACCGGCAGCCTTTGCTTCGTCTGCCTTGCCTTCTCTGGCAAATACCAAAACGCGAACCGTTTTACCGGTACCGTTCGGCAGTACAACCGCGCCGCGCACCTGCTGGTCTGCGTGACGGGAGTCAACGCCCAGCTTTGCATGCAATTCTACGGTCTCGTCAAACTTGGCGGTAGCCGTCTTGCATACCAGCGCCATAGCCTCAGCCGGGTCATAAAGCTTACCCTTTTCGATCAGCTTTGCGCTGTCCTGATACTTTTTACCTTTCTTCAATGTTACATCCTCCTAAGGTGGTTTCACAGAACACAATGTGTTCCTCCCACTATTTTCAAATACTTGCAGCCAATTTACCGCGGATTATTCTTCTACGGTAACGCCCATCGAACGTGCGGTTCCTGCAATCATCGACATAGCAGCCTCAACCGATGCTGCGTTTAAGTCGGGCATCTTCTGCTCAGCGATTGCCTGCAGATCAGCCTTGCTCAGCTGAGCGACCTTTGTCTTGTTGGGAACGCCCGAACCGCTCTGAATTTTACAAGCCTTCTTAATCAAAACGGGAGCCGGGGGGGTCTTGGTTACAAAGGTGAAGGATCTGTCCTGATATACGGTAATGACAACCGGGATAATCAGACCTGCGTCCTTCTGCGTCTTTTCATTAAACTGCTTGGTAAAATCCATGATGTTAACACCGTGCTGACCGAGTGCAGGACCTACCGGAGGAGCCGGAGTCGCCTTACCCGCAGGGATTTGCAATTTAATGTAACCTGTGATTTTCTGTGCCATTTTTAGTACACCTCCTTGTTTCACAAACGTGGTAATATCGGGGTTTCGATGTAAAACCCCTCCCACAGACCGACAAAGCGCCGGAATCTATCAACGGAATCATCCGTGTGGGGAACATCTTGAATCCGAACGGCGAGCTCTGCGCACGGCAGACCGCAATCGGCGCTGCGCATGGCGGATCGGGTTCGGCTAAACCAGAGCCTCAACCTGATTGAACTCCAGTTCGACATCCGTGTCACGGCCAAACATAGAGACCTTGGCACGAATCTTTTGTTTATCCATCAGGATATCGGTGATAACGCCGACAAATCCTTCGAGCGGGCCGTACTTCACTCTGATGTTGTCGCCAACCTCAAAGTCAAGCTGAATGGTCTTATGTTCAAGACCCATGTTTTCCACCTCGGTGTCCGAAAGGGGAACCGGGCTGGAACCGGGGCCGACAAAGCCGGTCACGCCGCGCGTGTTGCGAACCACATACCAGCTCTCGTCCGTCATGATCATTTTTACCATTACATAGCTCGGATAGATTTTGCGCTCAACCACTCTTTTCTGGTTATCCTTCATTTCGATAACTTCTTCCATCGGAACGCGGATTTCCTGAATAATGTCTTGCATATTCCGGTTTTCCACCGTCTTTTGGATGTCGGTCATCACCTTGTTCTCATAACCGGAGTAGGTGTGCGCCACATACCATTTTGCTGTTGCCATAATATTCGGGAACGAATCCCTTCCCTCCTATTATTATCGATTGATAAGGAGCGACATACCCCAAGTAAAGAGCATATCCAGTCCCCAGATTACCAGACCGACAATCAGCACATAGATGATGACGATCAGCGTATTCTGTCTGATTTTTGAAAAGGTCGGCCAGACTACCTTTTTCAGCTCTGACTTAACCTCTTTAAAATAATTCGCAATTCTTGCGAAAAAGTTTGGCTTTGCCTGTTCCATCTTTTACACTCCTTTTTGACCTTCGTCTTATTTGGTCTCCTTGTGCAGGGTGTGCTTTCTGCAGAACTTGCAGTACTTGTTCATCTCAAGTCTGTCCGGGCAGTTCTGCTTATTCTTGGTGGTGTCGTAATTTCTCTGCTTACATTCTGTGCAGGCCAGTGTGATCTTGGTTTGCATTCTTTTCACCTCGTTTGTCCAATTTCAAAAAAACCCATCCGACGAGCGGAAATGCGGGAATTTTGTTCACAACACAAATAAAACCCCTTTTTCAGAGGTAGAACCAGTTTATCACAAATATCAGAGTTTGTCAATGTTTTTTTCATATTTTTTCAATTTTCTTCGCACGGCACCAAATCTGGCGGTTTCGGATTCCGCGCGGCACAAGATACGGAAATTTAACTGCGCGGCCTGTCGGGTTTTGGAATGATTTTAAAGAAATTTTCATAGGTATTAAGGAAGATGGGCTTAGATTGTAAGCAGGTGATACGGAGGTGTGCAGTGATGAAACAGGGGCTATATCTTGCATTTGTTTATATCGGACTGGTGATCGGCGCCGGCTTTGCGTCCGGCCGCGAGATTATGGAATATTTTAATATCCCCTCCGGACGGGATCACAGCGGTATCGTGCTGGCCACGTTTTTGCTGATTGTGATTTGTTATATGATTCTGCGCCGTGCCTATCTTTCGGATTTATCGACCTGTGACGAATACTTATCGGCCGTGGCCGGACGGGCGGCGCGGCCGATCAAGCTGCTGATGCAGCTTTATCTTTTTTGCGGATTTTTTACCATGCTCTCCGGCAGCGGTGCGCTGCTTTCCCAGAGCCTGATGCTGCCCTCGATGATCGGAAACATCGTTCTTGCACTGCTCTGCTTTTTGGTGCTTGTCTTTGACCTGCGCGGTGTGGTAGCGGTAAACCTCGTGCTGGTTCCCTGCATGATTTTCGGTATCATCTATATTTGCCTTTGCACGGCGGTCTTTGGTGCAAAGGAGGCGTTCTCGTTTCATAGTCTGACGCGCGGCATGCTGACCTCAGCGATTTGTTATGTCAGCTATAATACGATTTCGGCGCCGTCCGTGCTGGTTCCGCTGCAAAAGGGAATCACCATGCGCGGCATCCGGATTGCCGCGGTCGGCGGCGGATTTGTACTGGGCCTTTTGATCCTTTGTATCTGGCTGAGCCAGTCACTGTGCTTTGACGCGCTCTGGGACAGTCCGCTCCCCATGCTAAAGCTTGCCGCCATGGCCGGCCGGCGGCAAAAACAGCTGTATGCGCTGGTTCTCTTTATGGCAATCTGCACAACGGCCGTCTCACAGGGGTTTGGCATCTTGTCCGGCTTTCACCTGACAACACGGCGGCAAAAGGCCTTTGGCGCCGGCGTGCTTTGCCTTTTGGCGCTGCCGTTTTCGCTGGTCGGGTTCTCCGACCTGGTCGCGCAGCTTTACTCCTTTTTCGGCGTGGCTGGATTGGTTCTTACCATCATTATCACCATTGATTTTATCCGGGATCGGGAGTAGCTGCGGCGTGTTACCGTTTTGTAATCTTTCTATAACCAATTCGTAAGCAAAACGGTGTAAAATCGACGAAATGCCCAGTTTCTGCCTTTGACAAAGAATTTTTGCTATGGTACAATAGGGGCAAAAGGAATTATTTTTGCAGAATCGAGGGATGAAAC
>CAVGTH010000031.1:0-2173 GCA_963632045.1 Roseburia faecis
ATACGGCTTTGACAATCTTCCCAAAGTCTGGGGCGGAAAAGAAAGCACCCCTCCCCGCAACCAAAGATACTCTACCTTCTTTTCCCCTACTGTTTTTTCTGCCGCGCTGGATGGCTTTGTAGTTAAAAACGGTGTCACTCTGCGGTTTGACACATTGAGTACCTACCCTGTCATGAAAGACAATCTTGCCTGCGGTGTGGTTTGTGAAAGCATAAACGGACGAGAATATTTTGAAGCCTCCATGATTATTGACGCAACGGGGGACGCATCATTGATGCACCGCGCAGGGGTTCCTACTGCAGAGGGAAAAATTTTTATGACCTACATTGCTCATTACTGCGACAGAAAAATGGCCGAAGCGCTTTCTAAAAAGGGAGACTTTTCTGTCTTTCGCAAATGGATGAATGTTGGCAGCGATATGTTTGGAGAGGGTCATCCGCAAGGTATGAAGTTACTTTCCGGCACCTCTTCGGAAGATATTACCGCCTATATGATAGCAGGGAAAATGAGTCTGATAGAGAAGCTCTCCCAAAAAGACAAACAATCTTTTGATCTGCTTTCCATTCCCACCATGCCTCAGTTGCGTACCATACGCAGAATTTTGGGCGCGGAAGACTTTTGTGCCATTGACGGGGCGGTCTATCCGGATGCCATTGGAAACTGCGGTGATTTTCGACCTAATGGCGCAGGGAGACAATATCAGATTCCCTTTGGTGCACTTTACAATAAAGAATTCCCCAATCTGCTTGCGGCAGGAAGAATTATTTCCTCTCCCCAAGGCGATGGTTGGGAGGTAGCGCGGGTAATCCCCTGCTGCGCTCTCACAGGAGAGGCAGCAGGAAACGCTGCCACCCTTTGCGCAAAGAGGAAATGTACCTTGACGGATCTGTCTGAAAACGATATTTCATCCATCCGTGTGGGATAGGGTGAATCCCTATAAATATATAATCTTGGTAATAGGATGATTCAAAGAAAACAGACACGTTCATAGCGTTTTGGAAAATCAGAATTAACATTTCCAAGAAGATAATTCGCCGTATTATGGAAATAGCTGTTGGGGTATAGATTGATAGAACGCAGACATAGTCTTGAATTGACGGCTTAAAAACAGTCCAAGAAATATGTCTGCATCTCTCCCCCCCAATTTGTCTGAACCAACCCCCTTCACAGGCGGATTTTGGGACAGCTAACTTTTATTTAAATAATTATCAAACACTGTTACTGCCGCACGTACAACACCGTGATACGCACTTCCGGAATAGATTTTAGGAGGTTTTTTGGTGATTTTATTACGCTTCATTTTGGTTTCAATGCTCTGAATTAGCTTTTCTGTTTTATAGTTGATTTCGCCCTCCAAGATCACGTTTTCAAGAGAAAATAAATTCACCGCATTGATAATTGCACACGAGAGATACTCCGCCTCTTTTTCAATGATCGCTTCGTCATCTGCATCAATCACCTCTTTCCAGCTCGTATACTCCGTACCCTGCAAAATGCCGCCAATAGATGCATATTTCTCAACACATCCAAAATTTCCGCATTCGCATCGCGGGCCGTCATAGGCGATAGAGGTATGTCCCAGCTCTGAGGCATTTCTTAATAATTTCCCCGATGTCATAATACCTGAACCGATTCCCTCATCCACCACAAGCACAAGAAAATCCTCCATCTTTTTTGCAATCCCAAAGTATTTCTCACACAGGGCAAGCCCCCCGGAAACATTCTCAAGGTAAACCTTTCTTGGCAGAACACCCTCTAATTGTAATCCAATATTTTCATAATGCCATTCATCAAAATGAACCGGATTTAAAATCGTGGTATTTGGCACATCAACCGGGCCGGGCGCTGTAACACCCACACCATAAATGTTGTCATAGGAAATATAATTCTCCTGTATCATTGTTTCAATATTTTTTTTTATATTTGCAATAGCTTCTTCCTTAGGATAAACATCAAATTTCTTTTCACAGATAATTTTTCCGCTTATGTCAACAATACCAAGTTCTGCATATCGACGGGTAATATTAAGTCCCACCGAATACATAAAGCTTGGATTCAGTTTTAGCAACAGTGGCCGACGTCCAATGCCGCTTTCCATAGATTTGGATTCATACACCACACCGTCTTTGATGAGATCATCCACAATAATAGATACCGCCGCCTTAGTCAAAGC
>CAVGTH010000031.1:2197-18852 GCA_963632045.1 Roseburia faecis
TGGGAGTAGTGATGGCAACACAGTTTCTTGGCAGTAAATTTGATAAAAATGATGCAAAAAATCTGTTAAATCAGGCTGCTACTAAAGTTTATTTTAAACCGGATCAAAGGAATTTGAAAAACTTTGCACAGTCAATCGACAAATGTAATGACACCAAATGGATTAAGATTTTGCAGTCTCTCCAAATCGGCGAATGTGTTTATTCCGGCATGTCAGATCAAAGCAAATCCGCCCAGAACTTTATTTTGCGTCTTCCCTTTGATGCCAACTAATGAATGGGCAAAATTTTATCAAACCGACCTCCTATCCGTTGGATTTTTGATCTAACTTTGGGAGGTCAGTTCGTCATCAAACAACCCATGCCGATGAAAAAGATGGTCGTAAAAATTCACGGCGCCATTCCCTTTTGCGCAACATTTTTATTTATGTAATATCATATTATTCTTTAGGCAACTTACATTCAAGCCACGCCGGGTTTTTTAATAATTTTGCCTCAATTCGTTTCAGACTGCTATGTACTTCCGCAAGATTTATTCTGTCTTCATTGCGCATTACATACTGCCCGAGCATCTTTTCATAGGCATCGCATACATTTTTATTCTGCGCCGCTTGTGTGAAAAATGTGAAATCTTTTGGAAGAACATTAGGGATACCGTCCCGCCGTTCTTTTTCCTCCGTAAGACGAATTGCCAAAAGTTTTTTCAATTCTTCCCCACTCTGCAACAGAGCCGCAATTTTCGGCTGATTTTCCATAACGGTCAAATCATATATGTGCTTTGCAGCTTCAAATGCCCTGTGTTCATTTTTGGATTTTCTTACATAGGCCTCCGCCCCGAACAGTTTATCAACAAATATTCGCTCCATTGTGATTGTCTTAATTTCAAAAGGTTTCATATCATAATGATTTTCAAGGATTTTCTTTTCTTCATCCGTTGCCAATTCGTAGATAAGCGGCGCTATTTCTATTGCCGCAACGGGCTCGCCGATCGTAAATGATGTTGCCTCAATTTTAACTCTGCCAAGTCGCTGCAAACTATCGTCTGTATCATAGTTAGTAACAGGATCGTAGGTATATGTTGTAATCACCTCCGAGTGATGTGTCATTCCGTCCTCTCTCGGCAACACCGTATATTTTTTCGTTGCATCCGAAAGTTTTTTATCATTTTGACTGCGGCTCATCCCTCTTATATCAACCGACAAATCTATATCTTCCGAAAATCTGTTTGTCGTTTTCAGAGCTTTGTATAAAGCCGTTCCACCCTTAAAATATGCCGGCAGTCCATCTTCTTTTTGAAATTTTGCCAACTCTTCAAGGATAAGCACGACATAGTAATCCTTTTCAAGGACATCGCTGCGATAGGAACATCTTTAGGTGGCAATAGTACAGATAATGCAGGTAAGGGTAAAAATAATACGGCAAAAGGAAGTTTTAGATTTACAAATACTGCGACAACGTATGTTCCTCTGCAAACTGACGACGGAAAAATTTTTGGCGATGTAAGTTATAAGGCTATCGAGCGCGGTACTCTTGATAGCTACACGCCTAAAGATGACAACGAGAAAAAGATCTTGGATAGTTACAAGGAGCACGTAGCGGCATTGACCCCAAAAGCCGAAACCGAGGAACCTACGGGCAGAAATGCAACGTTGCGGGATTTAACAATCAACAGTTTAAAGCGCGGTTATGTCCAGAGTTTATACGGTCAGGAAAGTTTTAAGGCCATGACCGGGCAAAAGAACAAAAAGGCGTATTATGAGGAAAAACTAAAAAGTGAGGATTACTCTTTTATCCCCGACGCATGGTATGAAAAGGCACTATCGGGAGCGATGGAACTTTTGGGGCAGCAAGTAAAGCAATGGACTGACAGCCGCTCTCTTGCAGCAGGCACAGCAGCCGCCGGCGCGGCTGCTGTTGCGGGACAAGCAGGTCCGCAAATTGCCCTTCCGGAGGAAATAGTAACCGTGCCAGGTGCTTTTTTTGCCGGAATTGCAGCAGGCAGCGCTACTGCCAATTTTGAAATCGAAGCCGGACTTGCGTACAACGAAATGATCGAAAATGGCATATCGCAAAAAACCGCAAGGAAAATTGCACTGGGCGTTGGCGCGGGAAATGCAGCACTCGAAGCCGTGCAACTCGATGATTTAGCTAAGTCTTTTAAAATACTTGACACGCAAGATGCGACAAAACCGGTAGCTAAAAAGCTGCTTTCCTATTTAAAAGACAGAGGTATGAATGTTGCTTCCGAAACTGCGCAGGAGGTAGCGCAAGAGGCGGTTACCATTACCGGTGCAAACCTTGGCAGCAAGATTGATAAAGGGAATTGGGAATATAACTGGAGCGAAATCGGGCAGCGCATTGGTGAAACGGCAGTCTCTTCCGCAATGTCTTTCGGCCTTCTCGGAACCGGCGGTGATGTCATTAACCACGGCTTAAACAGAGCCACCAGTGCAATTTCCGGCAAAGGCAAAAAGACACTTAACGAATCCTTATTAGCGAAGCATACAAAAAATGAATCCACTGCACTGCGCCAAACATTAAATGGTGATATCCCCTCCGGCATCGCATCGAATATGAATACCAAAAACGGGATCACCCCCTCTCTAGGGGCAAAAAGCACAACGCAGCCTAACGTGTCCGTAATAAATTCAACAGAAACAACGGAAACGCGTCCTTCAAAAAACACCTCGGTCATAACCGAATATAAAGAGGGGAATCCAACAACAACCGCAGATAAGAATTTCAAAGAAAGTTTGAACACCCGCGATAACGCTAAAAGCGATTTTGTTTCCGTTGGCGATAAATTCAAGGATGTAAAAACCGGCAACGCCGTGACTGTTCTTGGACGAGATGCTGAAAACACAAAACTGCAGATAGATACAGGTTCCAAAATAGAAACAAAAGAAATTCCGAACAATGCTACGGATAAATTTATTACAAACGGGCAGCTCGAAAGAATTGAAATTGCAGATCAAAGCGAAGAATCCATTGCAAAAAACCAGGCATATAATATCACTGTATCGAATCTTAAAAGAAAGGCTGAAGATCTCGGACTGACCGATTCGGCGTTTTACACCACTCTGCAAAATGTAAATCTATACAATCCGTCAGAAAATGACCGAGCGTTAATAAACGACGAATTTCGCAGGATATTTTCCGGGAACACAGACTCGCTTACTGCAAGTTGGCTAGACAGCATAGCAAATACTGCTTCTTCCACTTCCCCCAAAAATATCCATTTGACGCAAGTCGGTGATTTTTATGAAGCGTATGGCAACGAAGCAATCGACATTGCAAACAAATTAAACCTCACACCGACAACCAAAAACGTAAACGGCGAAAAAGTACAAATGGTTGGTTTTCCTGTTAGCAGTCTTGAAAGATATACGCAGGCACTTGGCAATGATTATAATATTTCTGTATCTGGTACACAGAGCGTAAATGGGCGAAATATGCCTGCCCGCACAGAAAATGCTGTTACTAATGAGGGTACAACGGATACAGGCATAATTAACCACGTAAAGGAAGTTGATGGCTTAAAACTCATTGACACTGAAAAAAGCACCTTGATAAACGGCAAAACTCTGATTACAGGTGTTTATGAGCTTAATTCCGACAAAGATTTTGACAGAAAATCATACAGGAAAGAAAAATTTGACTATTTTCGCAAGTCAGGAAACCCTTGGACTGAAACAGTGAACGGTACAACATACGGACACTACGGCTTTTATAAATACAAAGACGGTCAGTATATTGTAGAACATCTTCCAACAGGTATGGGCATCACAAGTGTCAAAACCGAAAGCAAAGCCAAACCGCTGATTAAAGCTCTTGATGATAATCTTCCCGAATTGCCACTGAACATAAAGGCACTCGGTGATGAATACCGTTGCTATGGAATGACACAGGAAATATCGGTATCGATAAAAAACACCATCAATTCTGCCAATGAGCCTGTTGTTACGGAAATTCAAGACGGCAAAGTGCCTTTCAGCACAAAAGCCGGACTTGTTGATTATGTAAAAACGCATATTGGCGATAAGGTTCGTGTTACATTTAACAATGGTGCATCGGAAGTACGTACATTGGAGAGTATCAGCAATGCAAGGATGCGTACAAAAAACCTGACGGTTCTGACAGCTTTACAGACCTTAAAAGCATAAAATACAGCGACAGCGGTTTCAGTATTGACTACAGCACGGGTGTTTCCGCAACATACGATTTTATAAACACCGCCGAAACCCACGAAAGTGTAACAGAACCCACTGAGAGCGTAATAAAAAAGGCTGATTCCGTAACAGAAACGCCTGAAAGTGAAAAAATAACCGTAGATATGGACGATGAAACAAGAGCAGAGTTACTGAATAAAAAAAGTGCCAATGTTGTCAGCGTTGATGCTGAACGCACAAAGACACTAGATAATATTGATTTAGATGCTCTGCAAAATTCATACGCTGGAAGATGTGGATAACATAAAAAAGCAGATTGCAGAGATTGAAAAAAAGCATCCCGAAATCAAAATTGCTGCCGAAAACCTCTACGAGTACCAAAACAATGTACTTGAGCATTTTGTTATCCCGGCAGGCGGTATGACAGACGACACTTTAAGAGCACTTAACAGAATGTACCCGTCGTATGTTCCTTTTTACCGTGCAAAAGGTAAAAAATCAGGGTTTGCAAAAGGCACATTCGCAAACCAGCGATCACCGATTATGCGGGCAAAGGGCAGCGGCGAGATGATTATCAGCCCAACCGAGAGCATTATCCGCAATACCGAAAAAATGGTAAAATACGCACTGCGCAATCAGGTAATGCAAGAACTTACAAATTATGCGGACAATGTTGACGGATTTGGACGGTTTATGGAAAAAGTGCCGCCTGATATGGTACCGCATACCATAGATATAAGCGGAATGAAAGAATCGTTTACAGATGCACTTCAGCAAGTCATAAATTCAGGCAAGGATTATTTTGCAGTGAGCGATTTGTTTGAGGAGTTGTTCGACGATACCGTTACAGACTTTACGCCTGTGGCGAATGCAAATAAAAGAATCGTTACGGTGATGAGAGGCGGCAAACCGTCATACTATCAGATACACGATGAGGAGTTTTATAAATCTGTTGCAGAACTCTCACCTCAGCAAGTATCGGGTCTCTTAAAAATATCACAGACGATTATGCAGCCGATGAAGATCCTCATTACACAAAATAATCCTATCTTTGCGGCAACCAATGCGATCAGAGACTACGGAACGGCGTATAAATTATCCGAAATAAACAATCCTGCTACATTTGCGCTGAAATACATACAAGCCCTTGGCGGAATTGTTTCAAACAGCGATGCATATAAACAGTATAAGGCAATGGGCGGTGGTCACTCTTCGGAACTGTCGGCAAATATTGAAAACATATCAAGAACGCTTCGGGAAGTAGCATACAGAGATATGGGGATTGCAAGACGATTGGCATACTCCGTATTCAGACACCCGACTCAAATACTTACAGCAATAGCAGATGCAATTGGTGATACAGTTCAAAAAGTCGCATCTCTGAACAATGTAATCGAAAGCACTCCGAGATTTATGGAATTTCAGAGAACGCTTGAAAGCGGCGGCGACTTGCAGCAGGCGATTTATAACGCCGACGATATAACCACTAACTTTAAGAAAAGCGGCAAGGGCGCTGCGGCAAAGGGCGTAAACAAACTGTTTATGTTCAACAATGCGGCAATTCAGGGACTTGATAAGCTGTTCAGAACAATTACCGACAAAGACCCGAAGAAACGCACTAAAACAATAATCAAGTGGGTGCTTAACGCTCTTATCATGGGTGTAATCGGTTGGCTGTGGAACAAAGAAGTCGACGAGGAAGGTTACGAAAACCTGTCAAGTTATAAGAAAAACAATTTTTATAACTTTGCAATCGGTGACGGAAAGTTTATATCTTTGCCAAAGCCGAGAGAAAATGCCTTGCTTGATACGTTTACCGAGAGAACCATAGAATACCTTGCGGGTGAAAACAAGGAGGCGTTTTACGATTTTGGTAATTACCTTGGTTCACAGCTTCTTCCTCCCATGCTGCCTGATACACTTGATCCGATCGATGCGGTTCATTCGGTTTTGGGCAGTACCGTCATCGGCGGTCTGGTAGACATAGGGTTTAATCGGGATTTTAAGGGGTCGCCCATAGAGAGTAAGTATGACGAGTATCTTCCGAGCAACGAGCGCTATACAGAAAACACGTCAAAACTTGCTTACACATTAGGCCAAACGGCACCGGCAAGGGTCATTGATATGTCCCCCAAAAAGATCGATCACCTTATTTCGCAGTATACAGGTATTCTCGGTCAGGCGAACAAAGCGCTATTCCCGATGAATAGCAGCCGCAGAGACCAATCTATTGGGCTGCGAAACAAGTTTATTTCGGACAGCAATTATTCGACCGATGTACTCAATAAAGTGTACGAAAATGAGGAAAAGGCAAAAAAAGCTTTTGATTTCAACAGTACAATTGATTCTGCGGTAGAGTATGAGCGAAACGCCATTATAGCAAGTTACATATCCGGGATGAATCAAGCGGTTAAGGCTTTGCCGGAAGAAGATCAGAGAATCGGCCGTGCTTATCTGCTAAAATCTTTAAATAATTGGGATTATAGCAATACCGCATCGCAAGAAGAAATGCTCCGCCGTCTTGATGGCGAAACTGTTTCTGACCGGTGCGTAATTACCGGCGTTCCGAAATCGACAATCGAATGGACGAAGGACAAGGTCAAATACTCTTATCAGATGACACCGCAGGAATATGACGAGTACATAAAGGACTATTTAAAGCTAACCGAAAAGTATCGCGCATACCAAAGTAAAAATAACAAGAACACCGCAGATTATACAGAAGCGCTTAGTAAAGCTGATACAGAGGTGAAAAAGGTATTATCTAAAAAATATCAGCAAAAGTATGCCGGCAAAGCAGCCAGAGAAGAAAAAAAGTGATTTGGATGCGAAAAAACTCCCCAAAAGCATCAACTTTTGGGGAGTTTTACTGTTACCGCGAACATAAAAAGTTCGGATAACACGGTGATGGTACACCTTCAGGGATTCGAACCCTGGACACCCTGATTAAGAGTCAGGTGCTCTAGCCAGCTGAGCTAAAGGTGCATTTTTATGGAATTTTTGGCGTCCTACGGCGTGTCCACCCCGCAAACGCAAGGACTATTATACTACGCTTTTTGGTCTTTGTCAAGCCTTTTTTGAAACTTTTTCAAATTTCTTACTTTTGGGCGTCAAAAAGCCGGAATCAGCCGGTTTTTGGCGGCCGATTCCGACTTTTGAACCATGTTATACATAATAAATATAGGGATTCTTCCGTTCTTTTACGGGTGCCTTTTCGCCAAAGCCCAATACGCAATGGCCGATTCCTTCATAATCGCCCTCGATTCCCCACTGCTTTAACAGCTCCTTGCCCTCAGGGCTTTCAAACTCTTCTTTTGCGCGGTGAATCCAGCAGGACTGAACACCGACCGCCTCGGCCGCATTCATCAGATTTCCCATGACAAGCGCGCCGTCATATAAATAAGTCGGCATGGTTTTATCGGCCAAAACAATCACGACGGTCGCCACGCCGTAAAACGGATCGCCGTCACGACCCATAATTGCCGCATTCATTTTCGACAACTTTGACACCGTCTCCCGATCCCGAACCACAACCATAATCGGCGACTGCCGCCCCATGCCGGTCGGCGCGTACATGCCGGCCTCTAAAATCGTATGCAGCAGTTCCTCCGGTACCGGTCTGCCATCAAAGCTCCGGCAAGATCTGCGCGTTTTAAAAATCGCGGTTTCGTTTTGCATTCCGATTCCTCCTGTCTCTCATAAAAGATAATATTTTTTAAAAAATCGTGCAAATGCATGCGTCATTGTTATTGTATCACCGTTTTTTAAAAAGTCAACCGATTTTCGGCGGGCTATGACATACACCTTTTCTTTTGTACATATAATACAAAAATGTGTTGCATAAAAAATAAATTTATGTTATATTGAATTAATAAGGGGCTTTTCAAGCGATAAGCTCAATGAATTCCCATACAAGGAGAGAGCATATATGAAATTATCAAAGGTACAAGAGCTGCTAAGCGCCAAGGTTTATACCGGTCAGGAAATAATGGATACACTGGAGGTTACACAGGCCTGCGGCAGTGACCTCATGAGCGATGTCCTCGCCTTTGTAAAGGAACAGGGGCTGCTTTTAACCGGGCTTCAGAATCTTCAGGTCGTCCGCACCGCCGAAATGATGGATATGCAGGCCATTGTCTTTGTCCGCGGCAAGGAGCCGGACGCAGCCATGATTCAGGCCGCCGCCGCCAAAGAAATCGTCCTGATGACCACCGATTATCCGATGTTCCCCGCCTGCGGCATCTTATACGCCGGCGGTCTGCGCGGCGGAAAGGCAGGGGATTTGCATGGATAATGCAATGCGTCTTCATTATACCGTAGACGGCAGCGATTTTACCCGTGCCGGCGAAATCTCCAGCAAAGTGAAAAAACAACTCAAGCAGCTCGGACTCTCGCCGGAGACAATCCGCCGGGTCGCCATCGCCATGTACGAGGCCGAAATCAACATGGTGATTCACGCCAGCGGCGGCGTCATTGACGTTGCCATCACCCCGTCGGAAATCCAAATTCGGTTTCAGGATACCGGCCCCGGCATTGCGGATGTGGAAAAGGCAATGCAGGAGGGCTTCTCCACCGCTGGCAATGAAGTGCGTGAACTGGGCTTCGGCGCCGGAATGGGACTTCCGAATATTGCAAAAAACTCCGATCAGATGCGGATTGACACCAAAGTAGGGGTTGGAACGACCATCGACTTAATCATTTGGATTCGTTAACCCGATGTTAGTAATCCGAACCCGATATACCCTGTGATTGAAAAATCACAATCTTTTTGCAGGGAAGTGAGAATATGGAACCTATCGCACAGCCATACTGGCATTCCGTGACTCTGGATCGGGACGCCTGCCGCGGCTGCACCAACTGCCTGAAGCAGTGTCCGACACAGGCCATCCGCATTCAGAGCGGAAAGGCAAAAATTTTAAAAGAACGCTGCATTGACTGCGGCGAGTGCATCCGCGTCTGTCCTTACCACGCCAAGCAGGCGGCAACCGACAATTTGTCGATGCTCTCCGATTACGATTTTCGCATTGCGCTGGTCGCACCGGCATTTTACGGGCAATTTTCCAAGACCGAGGATTGCGACCTCATTTTGACCGCGCTTTTGCAGCTGGGCTTTGACGATGTTTTTGAGGTGGCGCGCGGCGCACAGGAAATCAGCCTGGAAACGCGCTGTTTGCTCGCCGGTGGCGAGTTGATGAAGCCGGCCATCTCCTCCGCCTGTCCGGCGGTCAGCCGTCTGATCGCCGTCCGATTTCCCAATTTGATTCACCATATTGTGCCGCTCCGCTCCCCGATGGAGCTGTCTGCCGAGGCAGCACGCCGCGAGGCCGTACAAAAAACCGGGCTTTCACCGCAGCGGATCGGGGTCTTTTTTATCAGTCCCTGTGCCGCCAAGGCTACGGCGGTAAAGAGCGGCACCGAAACAAAAAAAACCCAGGTTGACGGTGTAATCGCCATGAAAGATGTCTATCTTCGTCTGGCACAAAAACTGAGCCATATCGACCGTCCTCTTCCGCTCAGCAAAGCCGGCAGTCTCGGCACGCGGTGGGCCAACAGCGGCGGCGAGGCAGAGGGCAGCAAGGCCGCGCGGCAGATTTCGGTGGACGGAATCCACAACGTGATTCAGGTTTTAGAGGACATTGAGGACGATCGGCTCTCGGATATCGAATATGTCGAGGCGCTGGCCTGTCCCGGCGGCTGCGTCGGCGGCCCTTTGACCGCCGAAAACAGCTTTGTGGCGCGCTCCAGAATTGAACGCGTCTGTCAGTCGCTGCCGCCGCGTCAGGGTTCTATCGATGCCGATATCGACCGCTACTGGGACGGGGCGCCGGTCTATCGACCGGTAATGGCACTCAACCGGGATCTGGAGACGGCAATGCAGATGGCCGTCAAAATCGAAGAAATTACCGGGCGGTTTCCCGGTCTGGACTGCGGCTCCTGCGGATCGCCCAGCTGCCGCGCCCTGGCAGAGGACATCGTACGCGGCTATGCCAGCGAGGACGACTGCATTTTTATCATGCGTGAAAAGCTGCGCAGCCTGCTCCGCCGGGACGATAAAAAGGATTCGTAAAAAACCAAAAGGAGGCATCATGATGAAAACGACAGAATTGGCCGCAGCGCTATGCGCCAAAACACGCGTAGAAGGCAGCGAACGTACGGTCTGCGGCTGCTATATCGGTGATTTGATGAGCCTTTGCATGGCGCATTTAGAAGAAAATAACGTCTGGATCACCATTCAGACCAATCAAAACGTGATTGCCGTCGCCGCCCTAAAAGAGGCGTCCTGTGTGATTTTGGCGGACGGCAGCCGTCTTGACGATCTCGCCGCCGCAAAGGCAAAGCAGGAGGGCATCACGGTTTTGGAATCGGAACTGTCCGCCTATGCGCTTGCCCTGCGCCTGGGAGATTTGGGGATATGAAAGCGTATTACGATTTTCATATTCACTCGGCGCTTTCGCCCTGCGCCGATGAAGATATGACGCCCAACAACATTGTCAATATGGCGCGGCTGAAAGGGCTTTCGATGATTGCCGTCACCGACCACAACAGCTGCGGCAACCTCCGTGCCGTCATACAGGCCGCCGCAGACGATCTTTTGGTGCTGCCGGGAATCGAAATCGAAACCGCCGAGGAAGTGCATATTCTCGGCTACTTTCCCTCTATCCTGCAGGCCGAAGCGATGGAAAAAATAATCAAAGAGCATCTGCCTTTTATCCCAAACCGCCCGGAAATCTTCGGACGGCAGCTTTATATGGATGCCGATGATACCGTCATCGGCGAAGAAGACGGTCTTTTGGTTACGGCGACCACGCTTGGCGTTGCCGACGTATTTTCTCTGGTGCAGAGCCTCGGCGGCGCCGCCGTTCCGGCACACATCGACCGGAGCAGTTACAGTATTTTATCAAATCTCGGTTTTCTGCCGCCGGAACTTGCGATCCGCACAGTAGAAATTACGGCGAAAAACCGTGCCCGGCTAGGGGAACAGTACAAGGACTTTACCGTTCTGACAAGCTCGGACGCACATTACCTGGGCGACATTGCGGAGATGGAACGGTATATGGACATAAGCACTAAAACTATTCCGGAAATTTTGGAGAAACTGACAAATAAAAATCCATAATTTTTGTGGTTTTTTGTTATTTTTTATGGTACAATAATGAGGTTAACCCGAAATTGTTAAAAATTAAACGAGAAAAAATGCGGCATTTTGCCGAATAATCTTTAGGAGGTAACAAAGTATGAAACAGCAAACGCTTCCCTTTCAGGGAACGCCGGAACAGGAGGCGCAGTTAAAAAAGGTCATCGAAGCGCACAAGGATCAAAAGGGCGCAGCGATTCCTGTCCTGCATGAAGCACAGGAAATTTACGGCTATCTCCCGCTCGAAGTACAGGAAATGATTGCAGATGGCCTGAACGTTCCTTTGGCGGAAATCTACGGCATTGTCACTTTTTATGCTCAGTTTTCGTTAAACCCCAAGGGCCGCTTTCAGATCGGCGTCTGTCTTGGCACCGCTTGCTACGTAAAGGGCAGCGGCGACATTTTAAACAAGGTCAAAGAGATCTTAAACATCGAAGTCGGCGAGTGCACACCCGACGGAAAGTTCTCACTGGACGCAACACGATGCATCGGCGCTTGCGGCCTGGCCCCGGTTATGACCATCAATGATGACGTTTACGGCCGCCTGACCGTGGACGAGGTTCCCGGGATCTTAAAGAAGTACGAATAGCAAAACAAGAACCGTCAAAATCCGCCCAATCGGCGAAATGAAGGAGAATTTCTGTCATGAAGGAGCTGTCACTGCACATTCTGGATATCATCCAAAATTCCATTGCCGCAGGTGCCACCCTCATCACCCTGACACTCTATGAGAGCGTCCGGGAGGACATTTTGACCTTCACGATTACGGACAACGGCTGCGGCATGCCGGAGGAAATGGTGCGTGCCGTCACGGATCCCTTTACAACCGGCCGGACAACCCGAAAGGTGGGACTTGGGATTCCGCTTTTAAAGATGGCGGCAGAGCAGACCGGCGGCAAGATCCGGTTATCCTCCGCAGTCGGCAAAGGGACAACCGTCACGGCCGATTTTACCTACAGTCATATCGACCGCCAGCCGCTCGGCAACATGGCGGAAACGATGCTGGGGCTGATTACCTCACATCCCGATTTGGATTTTGTCTATCAGCACCGCGTAGAAAACACACAGTATACGCTGGACACCCGCGAGATGCGGAAGACGCTTGGCGATGTTCCGCTCAACGAGAACGCCGTCACACTTTGGCTGTCTGATTTTTTAAAGGAAAATGAGGCAGCACTTTGGAATCATGAAAATTGAAAGGAGTTAAACGATGAAAAGCTTAGCAGATTTGGAAGCGATCAGAAAAAAGACCTTGGAACAGGTTACCATGCGCAAGGACGATCATGCGATCCGCGTGGTAGTCGGCATGGCGACCTGCGGGATTGCTGCCGGCGCACGGCCGGTAATGACCGCCTTTTTAGAAGAAGCAGCAAAGCGCGGTCTTGAGCATGTTGCGGTAACGCAGACCGGCTGCATTGGCATGTGCCGCTTAGAACCGATTGTTGAGATCATGGTACCCGGTGAAGAAAAGGTTACATATGTGAAAATGACCCCCGAAAAGGCAGTTCGCGTTGTCAATGAGCACATCGTGAACGGAAAGCCTGTTACGGAGTACACCATCGGCGCGGCAGAATAGCGGCCGCCTTCCGCGAAAGCGGAACAAACACAAAGAAAGGATGGAATAACATGGAGTTAGCCAGAGGACACGTCCTGATTTGCGGCGGTACCGGTTGTACCTCTTCAGGAAGTGAACAAATTATTAAAGAAATGGAAGCCCAGCTGAAAGCAAACGGGCTGGAAAATGAAATTAAAGTCGTAAAGACCGGCTGCTTTGGTTTATGCGCACTCGGTCCGATCATGATTGTATACCCGGAGGGCGCTTTTTACAGCCGGGTACAGGTTGAGGACGTCAAGGAAATCGTGGAGGAGCATCTGCTGAAAGGACGTATTGTAAAGCGTCTGTTATATGATGAAACCGTCCACGAGGGCAGCGATGAAATCAAGAGCCTGAACGAAGTGACCTTTTATAAAAAGCAGATGCGTATCGCACTGCGCAACTGCGGCGTCATCAACCCGGAAGTGATTGACGAGTACATCGCGTTTGACGGCTACAAAGCGCTTGCAAAGGTGCTGACCGAGATGAAGCCGGAGGACGTCATCAACGAGATTAAGGCGTCCGGCCTGCGCGGCCGCGGCGGCGGCGGTTTCCCCACCGGCATGAAGTGGCAGTTTACCGCCAACGCACCCGGCGAGAAAAAGTTTGTTGCATGTAACGCCGACGAGGGCGATCCCGGTGCGTTTATGGACAGAAGTATCTTAGAGGGCGATCCCCACAGCGTCATTGAGGCAATGGCGATTGCCGCTTATGCAGTCGGCGCCGACCAGGGCTACATCTATATCCGTGCCGAATACCCGATTGCCGTAAAACGCTTGCAGATTGCCATTGACCAGGCAAGGGAATACGGCCTGCTCGGCGAAAACATCTTAGATACCGGCTTTAATTTTAATCTGGAGCTTCGCCTGGGTGCCGGCGCGTTTGTCTGCGGCGAGGAAACCGCACTGCTGACCTCGATCGAAGGAAAGCGCGGCGAGCCGCGTCCCCGTCCTCCGTTCCCGGCAGTCAAGGGTCTTTGGATGAAACCGACCCTGCTCAATAACGTAGAAACCTATGCCAATGTCTGTCAGATTATCTTAAACGGTGCGGACTGGTTTAAGAGCATCGGTACCGAAAAGAGCAGCGGAACTAAGGTATTTGCGCTCGGCGGCAAGATCAACAACACCGGCCTTGTCGAAATTCCGATGGGTACGACCCTCCGCGAAATCATTGAAGAAATCGGCGGCGGCATCCCGAACGGCAAAAAGTTCAAGGCGGCGCAAACCGGCGGCCCCTCCGGCGGTTGTATTCCGGCCAGCCTGATGGATACGCCGATCGACTACGACTCTCTGATGGCGATCGGTTCCATGATGGGTTCCGGCGGTCTGATCGTCATGGACGAGGACAACTGTATGGTAGATATCGCAAAATTCTTCCTGGAATTTACGGTTGACGAATCCTGCGGTAAATGTACACCCTGCCGTATCGGCACCAAGCGGCTTTATGAGATGCTGGATAAGATCACCAGAGGTCAGGCGACCATGGAGGACTTAGACCGTCTGGAGGAACTGTGCCTCAGTATCAAGGAAGGCTCGCTCTGCGGACTGGGTCAGACGGCACCGAACCCCGTTTTATCGACGCTCCGCTACTTTAAAGACGAATACATCGCCCACGTCCGCGACAAACGCTGTCCGGCCGGCGTATGTAAGCATCTTTTGGCGTATCGCATCATTCCCGAAAAGTGTAAAGGCTGCAGCGCTTGTTCCCGCGCCTGTCCGGTCGGCGCGATCTCCGGCGAGATCAAGAACCCGTTTGTCATCGCACAGAACAAATGTATTAAGTGCGGCGCTTGTATGTCTACTTGTAAGTTTGGCGCGATTGAGAAGAAATAAGAAAGGGGGACGATAAAGATGGAAAATGTAACACTGAAAATCAACGGCCAGGATATTACCGTCCCGGCAAATTATACCGTTTTACAGGCGGCACGCAAAGCAGGCATCAGCATTCCTACTTTGTGTTACTTAAAGGACGTGAGCCAGACCGGCTCCTGCCGCATGTGTGTGGTTGAGGTAAAGGGCGCAAGAAATTTGCAGGCTGCCTGCGTATACCCGGTAGCGGAGGGGCTGGAGGTATTCACCAATACCCCGAAAGTACGCCGCTCCCGCAAGGTCACTTTAGAACTGCTGCTCTCCAACCACGACCGCAAGTGCTTAACCTGTGCAAGAAACCAAAACTGTGAATTGCAGACGCTGTCCGAGGAACTTGGCATCGACCGGATCTCCTATGAGGGCGAGCGGAACCAGTACGAGATTGACGATCTGTCTCCCTCGATTGTGCGCGACAACAACAAGTGTGTGCTTTGCCGCCGCTGCGTCAGCGCATGTAAGACGATTCAGACCGTTGCCGTGATTGACGCAACCGAGCGCGGTTTTCACACTACCATTGCAACGCCGTTTAACCAGTCGCTGAGCGAAGTGCCCTGTGTAAACTGCGGTCAGTGTATTGTTGCCTGTCCGGTCGGCGCACTGCGTGAAAAGGATAACACCGACGAGGTCTGGGAGGCTTTGGCCGATCCGGAAAAGGTGGTTATCGTACAAACAGCCCCTGCGGTTCGTGCCGCACTGGGCGAGGAATTTGGTATGCCGATCGGCACTCCGGTCACCGGAAAAATGGCAGCGGCGCTGAGAAGACTCGGCTTTGACCGCACCTTTGACACTGATACCGGCGCGGATTTAACCATTGTTGAAGAGGGCAACGAGCTGCTCTCCAGAATCCAAAACGGCGGAAAGCTGCCACTGATTACCTCCTGCAGTCCCGGATGGATCAAGTTCTGCGAACACAACTTCCCGGACTTTTTGGACAATCTGTCCAGCTGTAAGTCGCCGCATCAGATGTTCGGCGCGATCTTAAAGACCTATTATGCAGAAAAAGAGGGCATTGATCCCAAAAACATTGTCAATGTTTCGGTAATGCCCTGTGTCGCAAAGAAGTTTGAAAGCAGCCGTGAAGAGATGGAAGCAGCCGGTCTGCGCGATGTGGACATCGTAATCTCCACTCGTGAGCTTGCCAAGATGATTAAGGAGGCCGGCATTCAATTTACCGAACTGCCGGAAGAAGCGTTTGACGCGCCCTTTGAGGAGGCCAGCGGCGCCGGCGTGATCTTCGGCACAACCGGCGGCGTTATGGAGGCCGCACTGCGCACGGTCGCTGAAAAGATTACCGGAAAAGAACTCCAGTCGATTGAATTTGCACAGGTGCGCGGCACCGACGGCATCAAAGAGGCGACGGTTCCGGTCGGCGATTTGAATGTTCGCATTGCAGTTGCGCACGGTCTCGGCAATGCGCGGAAGCTGCTTGAACGCATCCGCAGCGGCGAGGCCAGCTACGAATTTGTAGAAATTATGGCATGTCCCGGCGGTTGTGTAACCGGCGGCGGTCAGCCCATCGTTTCGGCCAGAAAACAAATGGATATCAACCTAAAGGCAGAGCGTGCCAAGGCGCTTTACAGTGAGGACGCCAACGCGCCGATTCGCAAGAGCCACGAGAACCCGGATATCATCAAACTGTATGAGGAATTTCTCGGCGAGCCGGGCGGACACAAAGCGCATGAACTTTTGCACACCCATTATCACGCACGGCCGAAATTCTAATCTGCCGCAGCAAAATAAAACCAAAAGAACGGAGCAGACCATACGCGGTCTGCTCCGTTTTATGTTAACCTGATATTAGCAATCCAAACTCGATTTTAAGAGGTGGATTTCCGCTCAAACGGTGTTAAAATACTCGGCAATCCGTTAGGATTACCTCCGTTTTTGCCTT
>CAVGTH010000032.1:0-7810 GCA_963632045.1 Roseburia faecis
GCCGCAAACCGATAAATCCCCGACCGTACAAAAAAGCTTTTTATGAATAAAATTTGATAAATCCTTCATCCCATTCTCCATTCCGCCGCATCGGCAATCCGGCAAAACGCCGTCTCAAAACAAAGCCGAGGCTATTTTAAGGTAAACGCCGCAATTTCCTAACCTCTTTTTTTCTTTTTGGGCAGCGGCAATTCGTCATACATCGCCGCAAACAGCTTTGTCAAAAATTGCTTATCGTCAATATCTTCTACCAAAATCATATCCTTGGCGCCGTCATAGGGCGGCTCACGCAAGGCATTCGGGAGCATCGCCGCCGCAGACGGAACGGGCTTTACCAACAACCGGTCATCGCAAAGATAGGCGGCGATTTTTCCGTTTTGATAGATGATGTATTCGCCCATCATTTGCCGATACGTGATATCCGGTATTTCTGACAGCTGCTCTGACACATATGCTAAAAATTCTTTATTGGTTGCCATTTTACACTCCTTTTTGGGGAAGGCCGGATTCGCTCGGCATCTTTTGCCCGCACACCGCCATACCGCTATGCCCGGCCGTCCCTCTCTTTTAACTGTTCTTTCCAATAGACGTTGTCAATCTCCCACATCTTATCACTCAGGTGCAGCTTTTGGAACATGCCGCGGAGGTATTTTACCTTGCGTGACGGTTTTAACCGTTTGGCGCACCGCTCCGCCTTTGCGGCCGTCTTATCTAATTTTTTCAGAAAGCTCTTTTTAAACTTTTCCGGCATATCGTTCCAAAAATATCCCCACACCGATTGGGTAACAACGTGCGTTCTGGCAACGCCCCAATAATCCATACTGTCCTTAATGTCTTTTACGGCAGATTTTAAACCGCCGCCCCCTGCCGTTGCGATAATCACCGCCCGTTTACGGATCATCGAAAAGTCCGGGCGATGCACCAGCCAGCGATACCCGTAATGATCCAAAAACGACTTGATCTGTCTCGGTGCGTGAAAGCACCAGACCGGGCAGCAAAACAGGATCAGCTGCGACTTTGCGATGGCCTCATTGATCGGCTTTAAATACGCATATCCGCCGCACGAAGCAGCATATCCGCAACCTCACCGCGCGTCGCGTACATATCGGACGCAAACGCCGTGTTCGTCAGTATCAGCGCGGCGGTCACGCCCGCCGCAAGCATTCTTTTTGTTTTCATTATTTTCTCAGTTCTTTTTCGTTTTCTGATTCTTCCCTTGGAATATTGAATCGGTATTCTTCTCAAACCTCCGCGCTGCGAAACGTGCGGTAAAACAGTCTGACATGCGCGTCCAGCTTTTTGACGCACTCCTCCTCCCGCTCCGGCTGGCGGTCACAAACGCCAAGCAGCATAATAATCGGTGCGACGTACATCATTACCAGCGTCCGGGGATTTTCGTCTTTGATCTCGCCGCGCTCGATCAGGCTTTCAAAAATCTTTGCGTGGTAATCGGTCAGCCGGTCAACATACCGCGCGGAATACAGTGCAGAAAGCGTCGGTGACCGAAATTGCTCCAGTGTCATCATGCGGCGAAAGCGGCTGACCGCCTTATCGTGCAGGGAGTACAAAAAGATTTTGCGCACCTTTTGAACCAGCGCGTCCTCTTCCACCTCCGCAAACACGGCAAAGTCCCTTTCGGCATCCTGCACATGCACATGGATTTCGTCCGTATATTTTTCGTACTGCATCGTCGTGGATTCCACAATCGCGTCAAAGATGGCCTGTTTGCCGGAATAGTGGTTATAAAGAGACGGCGCTTTGATCCCCACCGCCTTTGCGATTTCACCCATGCTGACGGAATCATATCCCTTCTCCGCGAACAATTCCAGCGCCTTTTCCAGAATGATCTGTTTGGTATCTTCCTGCTTCATAAGCCCTCCGCTAACTAATGGTCGTTAGTTTTATTATAATACGAAATATTCCGCTTGTCAATAGACGATTAAAAAAATCAGGGACTGCCGCAAAACAGTAACATTTTGCGGCGTCCCTGAAAAACGCGATGTTAAAAAATATCTTTTTTGCTGCGGATATAACGGCGAATCAAAATCCCCACCGACAAAAGCACACAAAGCAGCATGAATACCGGCACCAAATACGGATTGTTCGACTCCTGCTCCGCACTCTTCATCTCGGTCCAAAGGGTCTGCATTGTCGCATTGGCCTCATCGGAGAGATTGCAAAAAACCGTGGTATGCTCCGCCAGATAGTCATCATCCGGGTACGCGATCGGATCCTCTTTCAGTTCATCGTCCAGCATATCATAGGCCGCCTGGTTCGGTGTGGAGTAGCCGATAAAATCCGCTACCGCATAGGCAACGTCCGGCTCACACAGGAAGTTGATATACATCTCGGCAGCCTCTTTCTGCTTGCACCCTTTCGGGATGCAGACCGCGTCAAAGAACAGATTGGTGCCGCTTTTTGGAATAACAAAGCTTAAATGGTCGTATTCGTCCATCAAGGTTGCGGCATCGCCCGCATAATACGGGGCGAGCACCGCCTCACCGGCACCCATCTTGTCAAAAATTTCATCCATGACATAGGCCTGTACCACCGGCTTTTGCTCCACCAGCAGTCTTGCCGCATCGGCCAGCTCGTCCTTATCCTCGGTATTTAACGAATACCCTTTTCGGATTTCCGCAATGGCAAAGGCGTCACGCGGATTATCAAACATCAAAATCTGATCCTGATACGTTTTATTCCAAAGGATATCCCAGTCGATCTCCTCCTCCGGAAGGTCAATTGCCGTGTTATCATAGATGATACCCACCGTACCCCAGGTATAGGGTACCGAATAAGCGTTTTCGGGGTCATATTCCGGGTTTTTGAACTTTTCCATAATGTTCTTTTCGTTCGGAATATGATCAAAATTGAGCGGCTCTAACATATCCTCACGGATCATACGCGAAATCATATAATCGGACGGAATGATAATGTCATAGCTGGCGCCGCCGCCCTTTAGCTTGGCGTAAAGTTCTTCATTGGTGGCGTAGGTCGTGTAATTGACCCGAATCCCGGTCAGCTTGGTAAATTCCGCATTGAGGTTCAGCACGCCCTCCTCGCTGCCGTCCGGGATATATTCACCCCAGTTGTAAACATTGATCGAAATCCCTGCGTTTTGCAAACGGCTGTAATATTCCGGATCCTCCACCTGTACCGTTTGCGCCTCTGCGGTCTCTTCGTCCTCGCCCTCTGCCGTCTGACAGCCGGCAAGACACGGAAGAATCAGAAGCAGCATCATCAAAAAGGCAATCCATCGTTTCATTTTGACGCCTCCTTTCGGATACTGCGGCTTTCCAGCAGATTCTTTAAAATCAGCACGACAAGCACCACCACAAAAATAATGGTGGAAAGCGCGTTGATTTCCGGGCTGACCTTACGTCTTGTCATGGCATAAATGGTAATCGGCAGCGTCTGCGCGCTGGAACCGCTGGTAAAATAGCTGACCACAAAATCGTCCAGTGAAAACGTAAACGCCATCAAAAAGCCGGAAACCACGCCCGGCAGAATCTCCGGCAATACAACCTTAAAAAAGGAGCGCACCGGGCCGCAGCCGAGATCCTGCGCCGCCTCGTACAAGTTGGCGTCCATCTGCCGAAGCTTGGGGATGACGTTCATCACCACATAGGGAACGTCAAAGGTAATATGCGCAATAATCAAGGTCACAAAGCCAAATTCCAGGTTCATACGCGCCGCAAAAAACACAAACAGCAGCATCAGCGAAACGCCCGTCACGATTTCCGGATTAGTGATCGGAATGTTGGTGACCTCCATCACCATCATCTTCGGCACCTTGCGCATCTTGTGGATACCGATTGCCGCCACGGTGCCGAGCACGGTCGCGCAGACCGAGGCAATCACCGCAACAATCAGCGTGTTGCCGAGCGATGCCATAATCAGTTCGTTATGAAACAGCTTTTGGTACCAGTCCAGAGTAAAACCGCTGAACACGGAGCGGCTTTTGGAGACATTAAACGAAAAGATAATCAGCACCAGAATCGGCAGGTACAAAAAGGCAAGCACCAGGCTTAAGTAAACTTTTGATAATTTTTTCATTCTTGTCCCCCCTTACATCAACACGCGGTCGTCGTCCAAATCGAACTGATTCATTAAAGTCATGATTAAGAGGATAATCACCATCAAAACCAAAGAAATACCGGCGCCCAGATTGGGGTTATAGGAATTTCCTAAAAACTGCATCTCAATCAAATCGCCGATCAAGAGGTTGGAGCCGCCGCCCAGCATCCGCGAGATAATAAAGGTGCTGATGGCCGGCACAAACACCATGGTGATACCGGACATCACGCCCGGAAGGCTCAGCGGAAAGATCACGCGGAGCATCGTTTTGATGCTGTTGCAGCCCAGATCCTGTGCCGCCTCTAAAACGCTTTTATCGATTTTTACCATGACGGAATAGAGCGGCAGTATCATAAACGGCAGATAGTCATAGACCATGCCGAGTACAACGGCGCCCTGGGTATTCAGCATTTTAAACGGGCCGATGCCGATATAGCCGAGCAGGGTATTGATGATGCCCTCGTTTCCGAGCAGGGTCATCCACGCGTAGGTACGCAGCAGAAAATTCATCCACATCGGCAGCACCACGATCATCACCATGGTTCCCTGCACTCTAAGATCCATATTGGCAAGTGTAAACGCCAGCGGATAGGCAACGATCAGGCAGATCACCGTTGCAATCGCGGCAAGCCAGATCGAGCGCACAAAAATATTGCTGTACTGGGCAACGTCCGCGACATATTGCAGCGTAAAGTTCCCGTCGCCGTCCGTAAACGCAAAATAAGCCACCATAATCAGCGGAACAATCACAAACACCGCCATCCACACAAGATAGGGCGCGGCAAGCAATTTTCTTCTCATCTTTCCACCGATCCTTTCATCTTGTGCATGATATGAATGTCATCGGGACCAAAGGTGATTCCGACTGTCGCCCCCTCACGGGCGGCCTTGGTGGACTGGATCAGCCAGTGAAAATCGTAGGCCTCGACCACCATTTCATAATGAACGCCCTTAAAGGTCACCGAGGTTACCACCCCCGAAATCTGCGCGTTCTCCGGCGCGGCAAGGGTGATATCCTCCGGACGGATCACCACGTCCACCGGCGTGTTTTCGCCAAAGCCTGCATCCACACAGACAAATTCTCTGCCGCTGATTTCAACCAGGCGGTCTTTTCGCATAATGCCGGGCAGAATGTTACTCTCGCCGATAAAGTCCGCAACAAACGCATTCTGCGGCTCGTTATAAATATCAACGGGCGTACCGATTTGCTGAATATTGCCATGGTTCATGACGACAACCGTATCGCTCATCGTCAGGGCCTCTTCCTGATCGTGCGTAACGTAAATGAAGGTAATCTCCAAACGCTGCTGAATCTTTTTCAGTTCCATCTGCATTTCCTGGCGCAGCTTTAAATCAAGCGCACCCAGCGGCTCGTCCAGCAGCAATACCTTCGGCTGATTTACCAGCGCCCTGGCAATCGCCACACGCTGCTGCTGACCGCCGGACAGACGGCTGATATTCCGCTTTTCATAGCCGCGCAGATTCACAAGTTCCAGCATTTCTCCCACACGGCTGCGAATCTCCCGTTCCGGCATCTTTTTGACCCTAAGGCCAAAGGCGATGTTCTCATACACATTCAGATGCGGAAACAGTGCATAACGCTGGAATACGGTATTAACATTCCGCTTATACGGCGGAATATGGTTGATCTTTTTCCCTTCAAACGTAACAGTGCCGCTGTCAGGTTCCAGAAAACCACCGATGATCCTAAGCGTTGTGGTTTTTCCACAACCGGACGGTCCAAGCAGCGTGACAAACTCCTTATCCCGGATATCCAGGTTAATGTGGTTTAAAATCTGCTCCCCGTCAAAGGTAACAACGATGTCCTCAAGGCTGACAATATTCTCCAATACAAATACCCCCTTCAAGGTTTTTTTATGCTTCGTATCAAAATAATACGACATTTTACACAATATACTATTTTATGCAAAAAGTCAATAGTCAATCTGACCGAAAGATGGCTCTTCGCGCCCTGATTTTAAAGGGCGGATTTTCGCGTTTTTAAAATTTTTCCCCTGCAAAAAGAATCTGTCTCTTTCATCTTCCCATATTGCTTGACTTTTTTACAAAAAAAGGGTAAAATAACGGTTTAGAGATCATTATCGAAATTTGAGCAAAAGAGGTAACATTATGGATACAAATTATCTGGCAGAACTGCTGTTTCCCGATATCACCAAAACGCCGGAGGATTACGAGATGCGCTATCCCCGCCGCGAGGGACTTTCAGAGGACGCCAAAGTCACCAGAATCGGCCCCAGCCCGACGGGGTTTGTCCACCTTGGCAACCTGTATAACGCACTGATCGGCGAACGGCTGGCACACCAGAGCGGCGGCGTTTTTTATCTTCGGATTGAGGACACCGACGCAAAGCGCGAGGTGCCCGGCGCCGTTGAACTGCTGCTCTCTGCCATGGACTATTTCGGCATTTCTTTCGACGAGGGCGCAACCATAGAGAGCGACCGCGGCGACTACGGTCCTTACCGTCAGCGGCAGCGAAAGGAAGTTTATCAATGCTTTGCCAAAGAACTGGTACGGCGCGGTCTGGCCTATCCCTGTTTTTGCAGCGAGGAACGGCTCACCGAAATGCGAAACACCCAGATTTCGCAAAAAGAAAACTTCGGCTACTACGGCGAGTGGGCGCTCTGCCGCGATCTTTCGATTGAAGAGATTGAAAGGAGAATCGCGGCCGGCGAAGAATACGTACTCCGTTTTCGCTCCGACGGCGATATCAGTCATACGCTGGAACTGTTTGACGGCATCCGCGGCACGCTGAAACTACAGGAAAACTACCAGGACTTTGTCCTGCTGAAATCGGATGGGATTCCGACCTATCATTTTGCGCATGTCATTGACGATCACCTCATGCGCACCACCCACGTGGTACGCGGTGAGGAATGGCTGTCCACCGCGCCGATCCACGCGCAGTTATTTGACACCTTCGGCTGGAAACGCCCCATCTACTGTCACACGCCCGTGCTGATGAAAATGGACGGCGATACCAAGCGCAAGTTGTCCAAGCGCAAGGATCCGGAACTCGGTCTTGACTACTACCGCAGAGAGGGCTACGTTCCGGAAGCGGTGCGGGAATATTTAATGACCCTTTTAAACTCCAATTATGAAGAATGGCGCAGCGAGCATCCGGACGCTGCCATGGACGATTTTACATTTACTCTGGAAAAAATGGGACATTCCGGCGCCCTGTTTGATATGATGAAGTTTGACAGCGTCAGCCAGGAGACCCTGCTGCGGATTCCGGCAGCCGAAATTTTTGAAAAGATGTCGGTATGGCTCAAGGAATACGACCCGGACTTTTACGCACTGTTCACCAAAGACCGCGCGTTTACCGAAAAGATCATCGATGTGGGCAGAACGGGCGCACGGCCGCGTAAGGATTTAACCAACTGGAAGCAGGCGCGTCAGTTCTTATCCTTCTACTTTGACGAAACCTTCACCAAGGAGAGCCCCTATCCGGAAAATGTCACAGAGTCCGACCGCAGCGAAATTTTAAAACGCTATCTCGAAACCTACGACCACGCCGATGATAACGCCGCGTGGTTCCAGAAGATTCGCGATATCGCCGGCGACATACAGTACGCCCTAAAGCCGAAGGACTATAAAAAGAACCCTGAGATGTACAAGGGCAGCATTACCGATGTCAGCAACGTGATTCGGGTTGCCATCGTCGGCAGAACCAATTCACCCGATCTGTGGGAAATCTGTCATCTGCTGGGCGAGC
>CAVGTH010000032.1:7820-11241 GCA_963632045.1 Roseburia faecis
GACGCCGGAAGAAAGGAATTAAGATTATGGGAAAAGAAAAGAATCATGACCGCGAGGGATTTCGCAAGGAACGTGAAAATATACTCGATATGCCGCGCCCCGTCTTTCCGAAACGGGCGGTTATCACGGGCGGCATGCCCTACGGAAACAAAAAATTACACTTTGGCCACGTCGGCGGCGTTTTTGTACAGGCAGACGTGATGGCACGGTTTTTGCGCGACCGTATCGGTGCGGACAATGTCGTTTTTGTATCCGGCACCGACTGCTACGGTTCGCCCATCGTGGAAAGCTACCGCAGTCTGCACGAGCGCGGTGCGTTTTCCGGCACAATCGAAGATTTTGTACGCCAGAACCACGAAAGCCAAAAAGAAACGCTTTCGGAATACGAAATCAGCTTAAATCTGTTTGCGGCGTCCGGCCTGGACGATGCCAAGCGCGAGCATGAAACCGTCACCAAGGAACTGATGGAGCTGTGGCACCAAAACGGATATCTGGAAAAGCTGGTTACCCGTCAGTTTTATGACGCAAAGGCCGGTCAGTTTTTGAACGGCAGACAGGTGGTCGGCCGCTGCCCGGTAGAAAACTGTACCTCCGATAAAGGCTATGCGGACGAATGTTCGATGGGGCATCAGTACATGCCGGAGGATCTGATCGATCCGAAGAGCACCCTAACCGGCGAAACGCCGGAGATGCGCGATGTCACCAACTGGTATATCGATCTTACCAAGTTTCAGGATCTGATGAACCAATATGTCGATCAAATCGCCGAGGACGAGACGGTGCGCCCCTTAGTTGCCAATACCATCCGCGAGTTTATGACGCCGCCGATGGTCTATATCAAAAACGAACTGCGTGAGGAATATGACGCCATCTGCGGCCAATTGCCGGAGCATACCTTGAACACAACCGCAAACAAGACCTCGTTTGCGCTGGAATTTCAGAACCTTGCGCAAAGAGACGCCGCGCGTGAGGTACTCGGCGCGCATAATATCCGTTTCCGCGCCGGGAAAACGCTGGTACCCTTCCGCCTGACCGGGAATATCGAATGGGGCGTTCCTGCGCCGGTCATTGACGGCGAAGAGGGACTGACGATCTGGGTATGGCCGGAATCTCTGTGGGCGCCGATTTCCTTTACGCGCACCTATTTAAAGCAATGCGGCAAGGACGAAAATGAATGGAAGAAATTCTGGTGCTCAGAGGACGCCAAGGTCTACCAGTTTATCGGTCAGGACAACATCTATTTTTACGGCATCGCCGAAATGGTAATGTTTATGGCAACCCAAGGAGCGCGCGAATCACTTACCACCCATCCAAAAGACGGCCAGCTGACCCTGCCGACTCTGGTTGCAAACAACCACATTCTGTTTTTGAATAAAAAAGCAAGTTCCAGCGGCGCGGTCAAGCCGCCGATGGCTGCCGATCTTTTTGCATACTACACGCCGGAACAGCTCAGAGCGCACTTTTTAAGCCTCGGCCTTGGATTAAAGAGCGTCAGCTTCCAGCCAAAGCCGCTCAATCCGACCGCCGGCGAAAAGGATGCCGACCCGGTATTAAAAGAGGGCAAGCTGCTTTCCAATGTGTTTAACCGCGTGGCGCGCTCCTGTTTCTACACGGCACAAAAATATAACGACGGCAAGCTTCCCTATGGCGCCATCAGTGAAGAAGTTTTGACCCAGGCCAAAGAGACCATTTTAAAATATGAGCGGTATATGTACCGCTTTGAGTTCCACTCCGTCATGAGCCTGATGGACACTTATATCCGAAACGCCAATAAATACTGGGCAAAAAACATTGCCGCCGCCGATAAGGCAGACGATCAGGAACTGCGTATGCAGACGCTCCGCGATGTTTTCCACATGGTTCGTGTGGCAACCGTGCTGATGCACCCGATTGCGCCGAAAGGCACCGAGCTGCTGCTCTCCTATCTCAACCTCGGCGATGAATTTTGGGATTGGAACCGCATTTTTGATACCCTCTACGACTTTTGTGACGAAAAAGAGCATGCGCTCAAATTTTTGGAGCCGCGCTTTGACTTCTTCCCGATGCACGAAAGCCAGTTAAACTTCTAAAACAAGGGGCTGCCAAACGGCAGCCCCTCATTTTTATGCAATGCCGTAAAAGCGCTTTGCGTTTTCTGTTGTAATCCTTGCCATTTCCGTCTCCGAGACCCCTTTGATCTCCGCCATCTTTTTGGCAACATAGCCCACATATCCGCTAAAATTCCGCGTGCCGCGGTGCGGCTCCGGCGCCATATACGGGCAGTCCGTCTCAATCATCAGTCGATCCATCGGAACCGCCGCACAGGCCTCTGCCGCGCGCCTTGCGTTTTTAAAGGTCAAGACCCCGGTAAATGAAATCATAAATCCCATTTTCACAAGTTCCCCGGCAATCTCCGCACTGCCGGAAAAGCAGTGCATAACGCCATGGCTTACCTTTTCTTCTTTTAATATTTTAATGCCGTCTCCCTTAGAGTCCCGGTCATGAACGACAATCGGCAGCTTTAATTCCTTGGCAAGCCGAATCTGCCGCCGGAACCAATACTGTTGTTTTTCTGCGTCATACGGCGCAAAATGATAGTCCAGCCCGATTTCACCAATTGCACGCACCTTGTCATGCGCAAGCGCCAAGTCCCGCAAAACCTCCATATCCTTTTCGGAAAGCTGCTCCGTCTCGCTCGGATGCACCCCAACGGCCGCATAGATAAAATCATATTTTTCCGCAAGCGAAACGGCCGCCTGCGAGGACGCCATGTCCGCGCCGATATTGGTTACGTAACCGACCCCGTATTCCTTTAAACTTTGGATGACCGCATCCCGATCCGCGTCAAATTTTGCATCATCAAAATGTGCATGGGTATCAAATAACATGAATTTTGCTCCTATCTCTTTCGATTTCGTGTTGATTATACCACAATTTTGTGATATAATCAATGCAATCAGCAAAAACTAAAAAAGATCGAACCGTTTTAAAGGAGTGAGTCTTATGACCATCACGGAAGAATTGACACAAAAAGGGCAGCTGGCTAAATCCGCATCCTATGTGCTTGCCACCCTGTCTACCGATATCAAAAATCATGCACTGCTGGAAATCGCTGCGGCGCTGCGCTTTCATACCACCTTTTTGCTGGAGGAAAACGAGCGTGACCTGCACCTGGCCAAGCAAAACGGCATGGCAAAGGGGCTGCTTGACCGGCTGGCTTTAACCGCGCAGCGGATTGATGCCATGGCGGAGGGCATCGAACAAATCGCCGCGCTCCCCGATCCGATCGGCGAAATGCTTCATCAAACCAAACGCCCCAACGGCCTGAAAATCGGTCAGGTTCGTGTTCCGCTGGGCGTCATCGGCATTATCTATGAGGCGCGCCCCAACGTCACCGCTGACGCTGCCGGTCTTTGTATCAAAGCCGGTAACGCCGTTATTC
>CAVGTH010000032.1:11251-17347 GCA_963632045.1 Roseburia faecis
CCGTTATCCTGCGCGGCGGCAAAGAGGCGCTGCATTCTAACATGGCGATCGTTAAGGTCATGCAAAACGCCGGCTATGCGGCAGGACTGCCGGAGGGGAGCATCAATCTTGTGGAGGACACCACCCGCGAAAGCGCGACCGCACTGATGCAGCTTGACGACTACCTCGACGTCATTATTCCGCGCGGCGGCGCCGGTCTGATTCGCTCTGTGGTCGAAAACGCAACGGTTCCGGCGATCGAAACCGGGACGGGCAACTGCCATGTCTATGTTGACGAGAGCGCCGATCTTACAATGGCAAAAGAGATTGTCATCAATGCCAAGACGCAGCGTCCGTCCGTCTGCAACGCCGAAGAAAAGCTGCTGGTTCATCAGTCCGCAGCGGCAGCGTTCCTGCCGGATATGCTCTCCGCACTTGAGGAACATCATGTTACCATTGTCGGCGATGCGAGGGTTTGCTCGCTTTATCCCTCGGCAATTCCGGCTACCGAAGAGGACTGGGGACGGGAATACCTCGATTTAAAAATCGGTGTAAAAATTGTTGATACCCTAGACGAAGCCATCGAACACATCAACTGCTATAACAGCGGTCACAGCGACGCCATTATCACCAAAAGCTATGATGCCGCACAACGGTTTTTGGATCGCATCGATGCCGCCGCGGTTTATGTAAACGCGTCAACGCGCTTTACGGACGGCTTTGAATTTGGGTTCGGCGCCGAGATCGGCATCAGTACCCAAAAGATTCACGCAAGAGGCCCGATGGGGCTGACCGCACTGACCAGTACCAAATATCAGATTCTGGGCAGCGGCCAAATCCGAAAATAAAAAGGGGCCTCGCGGCCCCCTTTTTGTTTCTTACAGGTATTTTTCTACGATCTCATGCATTGCCGGCAGCTTGCTTTCGATATCGGCAACCAGCTTAAACTGATTTCTTGCGCGATCCAGATTATGCTTTTCACGGTGAACCTTAAAATAAACATCGCCGTTTAAATAGTCGGTCAAAAACCGTGTTCCGCATTCATAGGTCAAAATCAAAGCGGATTCCAGCAGGAGTTTACGCTCTGTCTCGGTCAGGCAATCAGCCGTCTCCTCTAAAAATCCCTTTGCAAACTGCTCAAACTTCTCTAAATCAAAATAAATCTTGTCAAGATCCGTTTCGTCCTCGGCGCCGCTCGACGCACCAAACCGCAGCGCATCGCCGAAATCATAGAGCACCGAACCCGGCATCACCGTATCCAGATCAATGACGCAAACCCCCTCGCCGGTGGTTTTGTCAAACAGGACGTTGTTGAGTTTGGTGTCGTTGTGGGTAACCCGAAGCGGCATTCTTCCGTCTGCCAATGCATCCACAATCAGGCTTGCATACGGCTCATACTTTTGTGCAAACGCGATTTCCTCGCCCACCTCATCAAGACGGCCGGCGGTATTCTTCTCTGCCGCCTCTTTTAAATGGCCGATCCGCTTGGGCGTGTTGTGAAAATCCACAATCGTCTCATAGAGTTTATCCGCCGGAAAATCATCCAGCATCTTTTGAAAATGGCCAAAGGCTTTTCCTGCATGGTAAAGCTGGATCGGGTTTTCTACTAAATCGTAGCTTACCGAATCCTCGATAAAACGGTACATTCTAAAATAATTGCCATCCTCTGTTTTATAAAAAATGTTACCGTCCTTGGTCGGAACGACCGTCAGCGTCTCACGCTCCGGATTGCCGCCGCCGGCAATGATCTTTTTGCGGACATGCTCGGTCACGTGATAAATATTTTCCATGACCTGCTCCGGGCTTTTAAACACATTGTGATTGATCCGCTGCAGAATGTACCGCGGCGCCATACCGCACAAATACGTGTCATTGATATGGCCGTTGCCGTATAGTTCCACACTGCTGTCAATCCTAAATTTTCCCATGATTTCCTTTAAATCCATCTTCAATCTTCCTTTCCGCGGCTTTAAAACCGATATAATCCTTGCTCTTCCATCTTTTTCATGGCTTCCTGTACAGCCGGAAGATCCTGCTGATAGGTCACGCCATACCATTTTGCATCGGTCTCTAACACGCGCACCGGCATATTCTCCTCATGAATCCGCTTATTCACCACGCTGGGGAGGAAGAACTCGGTCTTGGGTTCGCTAAGATGCTGATCCAAAAACGCGGTAAATTCCTTTTCCAGATAAGGGAAGATTGCGGTATCTAAGCCCCACATATTCATAGAGACAATGGTGTTATCGTCCATACCGCTGTCCCTGCCGATATCGGTCATCTCCTGAATGCCGGCTAAGTATCCGTCTTTTACGGTACATACCCCGCGGGAGACCGTGCCGTTATCCGAGAGTGTATTTCCCAGGCGATAGCCTGCCATGCACATGCCGTCATGCTGCGTCAGATAGTCATACATCGTCTGATAGATGCCCTGACCGTAATAATCGTCTGCATTGATTACCAAAAACGGATGCTCTACTGCATTTTTTGCGCAAAGAATCGCGTGCCCGGTTCCCCACGGCTTTTCTCTGGTGTCGGGCAGCTGATAGCCCTTGGGCAGCGCGTCCTTCTCCTGATAGACATAGGCCACATCGATCATCTTCTCGATACGTTTTCCGCATGCCGCGCGGAAGTCCTTTTCGATGTCCTTCCGTATAATAATGACCGCCTTTTCAAAGCCTGCTCTCTTTGCGTCATGTACGGAAAAATCAATAATCATCTCTCCGTTTGTTCCAACCGGAGCCGCCTGTTTTAATCCGCCGAAACGGCTTCCCATTCCGGCTGCCATAATGACTAAATCTGCACTCATTTGTTCTCTTCCTCTCTCCATGATTTTTCATCTACAACATGCATCAGCCATTTTCCCTCCGTAAAATCGGGGATATCTACGACTGCGCCGCCGCGCGCCACAGACTGTTCCGACAGAGCCGAAACCGCCATCCAACATGCGGCATCATATACATCCACCGGCATCGGCTCGCCCTTACGCAGGGCTTTAAAAAAGAGTTTAAACTCCAGCCAATCCATGCCTTCATGGGTTCCTTGTACGCCCTCTTTGATATACTGCTTCCAAATCGGATGATCGTACTTTTCTGTGTACTTTTCGGCGTTGCCAAAGCATTTCTCGCGCCAGTCATAGTCATGGGCGCGATCCTCCTCAGTATCCATAAAAACGGAATCGGTTGCCTCTTCATACATTGCCGCCGTACCGCGCACCGTAAAACCACGGCTGTAAAACCGCGGCAATGTGGTATCCAGCGTCAGGGTAATGGTCTCGCCGTTTGCGCACTTGATAACGGTCGTAACGATATCGCCCTGCGCAAACTTTGCGCGGTTTAAATCCGCGTCACCGTTTTCGTTCTTCTTTATATATGTATGCAATCCCGCCGCTTTTGACGCCGTCGAGGACAGCGTCAGCATCCGGTTGCCGTGGTTAATATTTAAAACCTTGGCAATCGGTCCCAGTTCATGCGTCGGATAATTCTCACAGTTTCTTTGCAGATAATTTCTGAAACGGTAGTGGCGGTTTTTGATACCGCCGGAAATCTCTTCCCGAAGATCGTGGTGATAGCCGCCGGAGCAATGCACAACCTCTCCGAACACGCCCTGCTCTACCATGTTTTTAACCATCAGCTCCCGCCGTCCAAAGCAGCAGTTTTCCAAAAACATAAAGGGCGTTTTCGTTTCTTCATAAGTTTTTACCAGTTCATAGCACTGCATCAGCGAGTATACGCCGCCAACCTCCATCGCCACTGCAATATTCTTCTTCATTGCCGCAACCGCAATCGGAATATGACTTTCCCAGGCGGTCGCAATCACAATTGTATTAACGTCGGCCGCAGCAATCAGTTTTTTATAATCCTTAAAAACCGCCGGCCGCTTCTGTCCGGCCGCCTCTACGGCGTCAGCCCCGGCCTCCGCCCGGTCATCGTAGATATCACAAACCGCGGTCACCTGCTCGCTTTGGGCAAGCACAACATCCTTTAAAAGGCCCATGCCGCGGCCACCTAATCCGATCCATCCAATATTTACCATATCCATTGTAACACCCCTTTACAAAATTGTCAATTTATGTTACAATTGTACCATATTAAAAATACATATCAATGGATTTTTCGACCACAAATATGTAATTTTCGGCACATGTGAGGTGTTTTTTATGGTTTATTCTGCGTATCCGCTCCATCAGCCCCTGGTCATTCGGGAAATGTACAGTTTATTTGTTCAAAATTACGAAAAAGACTATGTCTTTCCCGGTGAATCGCATAATTTTTGGGAGGGCATCTATCTTTTAAAGGGAAAAATCTGCGCATCAGGCGATCAGCATGTCTATAATCTGACCCAAGGCGACATCCTGTTTCACGCGCCTCTCGAATTTCACCAATTTTATATTGATGATCCAAACGGCGCAAAGCTTTTTATTTTCTCCTTTTCTGCCGACGGAATGCCGCTGGAATTTTTAAAACAAACGGTGTTTCGGCTCAGCGACGCGCAAAAGAACATCATTCGCCACTGGCTTCGCTACGTTTCGGAAAAGGCCGATCACTTCACCGCCTCCCGCAGCATTACTGACGGGCTGGAGCCCATCCGCACGCTCGGCGCTTACGGACAGATGCTGTCCTGCTACCTTTCGCAGCTGATTCTGACCCTCGGTGATGACGGCGTGATTGCCGCCGCAACGCAGACGCCGGAGACCGCCATCTTCAGCGAGGCCGTTGTCTACATGAACCAGCAGGTCTGCCGCAACCCGTCCGTCTCTGCCATTGCGGCACATTGTAACATCAGCGAAACCGGGCTTAAGCGCATTTTTACCAAATACGCCGGAATCGGGATTCACAAATATTTTATGCATCTTAAATTCAAGGCGGCGGCCTCTTTGCTCAAAGAGGGAATGGGCGTGACCGAAACCGCCGAAAAACTCGGTTTTTCCGATCAGGGCTATTTTTCAAAGGCATTCAAACGGGAGTTTGGCGTCTCTCCGTCCGTCTTAAAAGGGCAGGCGGCCTCTTCCGGGTAACTCACCATACCAGCCCGAACCCAATTTTAAGAGTGAGGATAGTTAACGGTTCCACGGACTTTTTTGGTACTGCTTTTCCTTCTTTCTGGCGTACACGAGTTTGCCGATCAGCGTATCTAAAATCCGGAATTTTGTCAGTCCTACCAGATAACCGGCCGTAAGCAGAACCGGCTGCACAAAAATCGCCAAGATATAGGTCACCATTCTTCCGTTCCCCAAAAAGGCCTCAAACGGGAAGAACCACAGTTTATAAATCATATCGGTGGTACCCTGAAAACGGTTTCCGGTTAAGAAAAACTCCGTCTCGCCGTTTACAAAGGGCAAATCGATGTGCCAGATGTCGGGAAAGACAACGCGGAGCAGCAGGAGCAGAACCGGGATGATACAACTAAGCAGACCGACCCGAACCGGGAATTTTTTATCCGGATAAAAGCCGGGGATTTTTCTCGCGTCCAGTTTTCCGTAGTTCCAGCCGACAGAATAGACCGCGCAGCCGTAAATCAGCGTCGTCAAGCCACTGTACACATACGGCACCTTTTCTACCAGCGTCCAGCACGGAACAATCAAAAAGACCGAAAGAAATACAAATAAAAGGTGATAGAAAAGTAACTTTATGAACGCTTTGGAAAGCTTCATATCGATTCCCCTTTCCTGCCTTTTGAAACAGGCAGAATATTTGATGTCCAGCCGAAAAATACCGAAATTTTGCCTTTTCAGGCAGGCTTCGATTACTCTCTTTCGGCTAAAACAAAGAAAGCAGCCCGCTTTTGCGGACTGCTTTTGGAGCGGAAGACGAGATTCGAACTCGCGACGTTCACCTTGGCAAGGTGACGCTCTACCACTGAGCCACTCCCGCAAATGGCTTCTGCCAAAGCAGAAGCTGGTGCCTCCGGGCGGAATCGAACCACCGACACGGGGATTTTCAGTCCCCTGCTCTACCGACTGAGCTACAGAGGCAAGTTGGCGATCCGGATGGGGTTCGAACCCACGACCTCCAGCGTGACAGGCTGGCATTCTAACCAACTGAACTACCGGACCGTAAACCTGGTGGGCGCTATAGGGCTCGAACCTATGACCCTCTGCTTGTAAGGCAGATGCTC
>CAVGTH010000033.1:0-6988 GCA_963632045.1 Roseburia faecis
CCGCTGACTTTGACTTTGTCAGCGGTCTGAGCCTTGGACTTATCGTCCAAGGCTCTTTTTTTGCGTCATCTATCGGTCATAACAAATCCATTGTATTTGTATTTTGCTAACTCTTTTGTCCGATGCGGAGCAGCCGTACAATCACCGGGCTCAGCACCATATTGATTCCGGTCTCCAGCAAAAAGTTGACGCCAACCATGCCAAAGATCATATATTTTAAAACATTGTCGTAAAGACCTGCGGCAGCCGCCCAGCCCGACAGAGCGTCCATAAAGAACACCGCGCAGCCGATCAGAAAGACACCGGTATTTACCACCGGGCAAACCAGCGCAGCGGCTGTCACGGCAAGGTAGCGGTTGTACTTTGAAAGACCACGGTAAACCAGCCCGGTGCAAAGTCCGCAAAGCGCGCCCTTTGCCAAAACGGTAATCACGGTTCCCGGCACGCTGACTGCTAAAAAGGCGCCTGCGTCCGTCATCAGGACAACGATGCCAAACACCAGTCCCAGCCAGACGCCGCCCATCGTGCCGCACATGGCCGCGCCGATAACGATCGGCACCAGTACCAGAGTAATGGAAAACGGGCCAAAATGAATACTTGCCCCTAAAAACTGGAGCAGTACGACCAGTGCGGTCAGCACGGCGCACAGAACCAGTTTCTGGGTTGATCCAACCTTGTTTGTTTTTTGCATTTCAAATTCCTCCTTGCTGTCGTTCACTTTTTGTGATACAACGCATTTGATTTATAAAAACATTCCGGCAGGCAGCGTAAAATCCGAACGCAATATGATGAAACAGTCTTAAAATTTCAAACAAAAAGCGTCATACGTTTCATACGCAATACCTGTTGACGGATGGAATTTTCTTTGCGGTTAGCCGAAAGGGAGCAATCCGAACACGCTTAATCGTCGCCGTTTCGGGAGATTTTGATTGATCGTCTTATGCCTAACGGTTTTTTTGGTACAGAATATAAAGTCCCTTAAGCACCAGATTTTCATCGATTAAGATATCCTGTCTGCAATGCGGAATCACGGTTGCGGCAAGGCCGCCGGTTGCCAGGACGAAAAGCGGTTCGCCCGCCTCCTCCCAAAAGCGGTCAATCATACCGTCAATCATGGACGCATTGCCGAACACAACGCCGGATCGCATACAGTCCACCGTGTTTTTGCCGAGAACGGAGGGCGGCGCCTCCAGACTGATCTGGGACAGGAGCGCGGCACCGCTTGCCAGCGCCTTTAAGGCAATCTGCACGCCCGGTATAATCGAGACCCCCACGAAGTTTCCCTCGCCGGACACCATCATCATCTTGGTTGCCGTTCCCATATCCACAATCAAAGACGGGCTTTGGTACAGATGATATGCGGCCACGCAGGCGCAAATCAGGTCAGCGCCGACCGTCATGGGGTTATCGCAGTCGATGCCGATCCCAAGTTCCAAATCCGGGCGCACCATCAGCGCATCCACGCCGTACACCGTTTTGACCGCCTTTTGCATGACGGTATCCAGCGGCGGTACCACGGACGAAATTACCGCGCCCTCAATCTGGGTTTTGGCGATCTCATGCAGTCCCAGCACGCTGCGGATTTTTGCCGCGTACTCGTCCTCAGTCTTGGTCGAATCTGTTGCGATCCGCGCCACAAATGACGGTTCTTCTTCCACAAATCCGCCCAGCACAATATTGGTATTTCCGATATCTATGGCAAGTATCATGATTATCCACCTTTTCTTATCACGCCGTACGGAATTTTAAAAATATCCGTCGCCAAAAGCAGCCCGTATACCATAAAACAGCAAGCATGCAAAAGGATGACTTGCTGTCTTATGGCGCGTTTTCGCTCTCAAAAGCTGCGGCGAACTTATTTTTATTTTCCGAAAAACTGATCGTGGATCACGGCAACGGCACGTTCCGCGTTATTCACATTGATCAGTACCGAAACCTTAATTTCTGAGGTAGAAATCATATGGATGTTAATCTGTGCCGCATAAAGCGCCTCAAACATCTGGGACGCCACACCGGCATTATGCACCATGCCTGCGCCGACGATCGAAACCTTGCTCAAATCGTCACGGCAGTTGATTTCCTGATAATGCAGGGTGTCCTTTAATCCCTCAATGATCGAGAGCGTCTCTTTCATATGCGCTTTGGTTACCGTAAAGACAATATCCTTGGTACCATTATGCCCAATGGACTGTAAAATCATGTCTACATTGATATCCGCCTTTGCCAGAACCGAGAAAATCTTAAACGCCATGCCCGGCATATCCTCAACACCGATCACCGCAATACGTGCTACGTCATTATCACGGGTTACCCCTCTGATTAACATTCTTTCCATATTGGTTACCTCCTTCACCATTGTACCGGGAACTTTATGAAAACTGGACTTAACCTCCAGTTCAACGTTGTATTTTTTTGCCATCTCGACCGAACGGTTATGCAGTACGTTTGCGCCGAGGCTGGCGAGTTCTAACATCTCGTCATACGTAATCTCATCCAATTTTACCGCGTTCGGCACGATACGGGGATCGGCGGTGTATACGCCGTCCACATCGGTGTATATCTCACACTTTGCGGCATTCAAAGCCGCCGCCAGCGCAACCGCAGAGGTATCGCTGCCGCCGCGGCCCAGCGTTGTGATATCGTCATATTTGTTCAGCCCCTGGAAACCGGCTACCACTACCACGCTGTGCTTATCCAGTTCCGCCAAGATACGCTCGGTATGAATCTTACTGATTCTCGCGTTGCCGGAGGTCGCATTGGTCGCAAAGCCTGCCTGCCAGCCGGTCAGCGAAATGACCGAACACTTTAACTTTTCAATCGCCATGGCAAGCAGGGCAATCGAAATCTGTTCTCCGCTGGAGAGCAGCATATCCATCTCGCGTTTGGATGCCTCCGGATTGATTTCATTCGCCTTTTCAATCAAATCATCGGTTGTGTCGCCCTGTGCGGAAACAACGACTACAACGCGGTTTCCCTCCTGCACCGTCTCCACGACACGGTTTGCAACATTTATCACTCTTTCTGCATCGGCGACCGAACTGCCGCCGAACTTCTGTACGATCAGTGCCACTTTTCTTCCCTCCATTTTCTATTTTGCACGGCCGTCCCGGTCATCATCCCGGCAAACTACCGCGCCCTGATTATCTGCTTTTAACATATACAAGCTCCAGCCGTGCATCCGCTGCGATAAAATCTGACGCATTTCTTCTTCAAAAGTCTGATTATCCCGGTGCACAATGGCGATAATGGTCGGCCCCGCACCGCTTAAATACACGCCGAGCGCATCGTTTGCATAACAGGTTTTAAACAAATCATCCATCTTGGGAATCAGCCGTTTGCGGTAACGCTGATGCAGCTTATCTCCGACCGCGGTACGGATATTTTCGTACTTGCCGGTCATAATACTGGTTGCAAGCAGTGCGCTGTGCCCGGTATTATAGACGGCGTCACGCATCGAAACCGAGTGCGGCAGGATTCCTCTCGACTTTTTCGTCTGCAAAAAGAAATCGGGAATCAGCGCGGCAAACCGCAGATCATCCCTGATATCGCTGCGCACGTACTGGATCCGGTTATAATTTTTGACCGTCACCGTAAATCCGCCCAGCAGCGCCGGCGTCACGTTATCGGCGTGACCCTCGATCTCGGTTGCCATATAAAGCAGCGTATCCATCGAAAGCTGGCGTCCCGTCATTTCGTTTGCGGCAAGCAGTCCGGATACAATCCCGGCACTGCTGCTGCCAAGACCTCTGGTAACCTTGATGTTATTTTCCAGCGTCAAATGCAGCCCCTTGCAGGTGTATCCCACCTTGTCAAAGACCGCTTTCATGGAGCGGTAAACCAGGTTGCTTTCGTCTGTCGCCAAAAACTTTTTACTGTCGTCTAAAATATCAATCACCAGCCCGGCGTCCGTTTCCTCTGCCGTCACATAGTTATACAAGCCCAGAGCAAGCCCCATGCTGTCAAAGCCGGGGCCAAGGTTTGCGCTGGTTGCGGGTACTCTTACCTTTACCATTATTCTCCCACCAGCCTTAATGTTCCTAAAATTTCATATTCTTTTGCAAGTTCCACCGCAAGAGTCTCTTTCGCACGCTCAGTCATCTCCGGCGTTACGATGGCAAACTCGTCCGGGTATTCTGCATTATCGAGCACAATCTTTTGATAGCCGTCTTTTTCAAAGCCCTTACTGCCGCCGCGCAGACGGAGGTAATAACGAAAGCTTTGTTCCTTAGCGTCTTTTAAATAGCCTTCCTCACCCTCGGTCCAGCCGATCGGGATGTTCTTGCCCTGATGCTTGACCGCATCAATAATATCCGATACAACGGCGCTGGCGGTCGGCAGCGAGCCTGCGCCCTGTCCGTAAAACATGACATCGCCGATGGCGTCGCCCTTCACCATAATCCCGTTAAACACGCCGTCAATCCCGGCAAGCGGATGTTCCTTTTTCAAAATGGCCGGGCAAACTCTGGCATAGACGCCGTCATCCTGCTTTGAGGCCATACCGATCAGCTTAATCACGCTGCCGAGCGATTCGGCATAGGCAACATCGGAAAGTGTAATCTTGGTGATCCCCTCGGTCTCGATCCGATCGCTGTCCACATATTTTCCAAAGGCAAGCGAGGCCAAAATCGCCGTCTTGCGGCAGGTATCGTGCCCTTCAACATCTGCGGTGGGATCCTTTTCGGCATAGCCCTTTTCTTGTGCGCCCTTTAAAGCGACCGCAAAGCTTTCGCCTTCTTTAATCATCTGGGTTAAGATATAATTGGTGGTGCCGTTTAAAATACCGTAGACGTCCGTCAGTTCATTGGCGGACAGGCTGGAATACAGAGGACGGATAATCGGGATTCCGCCGCCGACGCTGGCCTCAAAAAGGTAGCTGACGCTATGCTCCCGCGCGATCCGAAGCAGCTCGGTGCCGTGCTTTGCAACCAGTTCCTTATTGGAGGTAACCACGCTTTTACCGGCCTCTAAAAGCTGCTTGGTAAAGGTATAGGCCGGGTTTACGCCGCCCATCACCTCTGCCACTACGCCGATTTCGGGATCGTTTAATATATCCTGAAAATCCTTGGTAAAGCAGTGAAAACGGCTATCCGGGAAATCCCGAAGATCCAAAATGCGGCCAATCTCAATGACCTCACCGCTCCGCTTTTTCAGTCCGTCCGGCGCACCGGCAACAATCTCGCCGACACCGCTGCCGACCACGCCAAATCCCATGATTCCAATTTTCATCTGTATCTTCCATCCTTTCCGCTGCCGCAGGGACAAGCCCTGCCTGTTGTTATGCCGTCTATTTTTCAGGCTGTGTAAACTTGTTCATCACAATGCCGGTTACCAGCTTCGGCCAAAAATAGGTGGATTTTTGCGGCATTTTCTCATTGGCCTCTGCAATCGCCCGAATCTCTGATACCTTGGGCGGATTGATTAAAAATGCGCAGTCCATCTCACCGTTTTTAACCGCCTTGACGGCCTCGCCGGCGTCTCTGGTATAAACCAGATTCTTTTGGGAACGCATGTTGTCCTCATCAATCCCCATATATTTTTCAAGAATCAATTTATGTAAAACCGTAACGTCCAGATGCCGGTAAGCCTCCGAACGATCCTGAACCGCCTCGTCAATCGGCGCCGTACTCTTTAATTTGAGCAGGTAATAATAGTTCTGCCCGGTATAGAGCCCAAACAGCGTCTCATCCACCGTATTGGCAAGCCGATCCGTAATAATGGAGGCATAGTCACCCTCGGTGAAATAAATCTTGGAAACCGTAAAGTTCTCGGTAAGAAAGCCGATCAGCAATACTTCATCAAAGTTATCCAGTCCGCGGATCATGCGATGCGTCGGAAACACAAACAATCCGCCGTCGCTCATGGAAACCAGCATCATCATGACAAAATCATAGGGCATGGTTCCCTCCTGCGTACCGTCAGCCGCATGCCGCTCTTTGCGGTACTGCAGCGCGGTCTCGTAGCGATGATGTCCGTCCGCGATAAAAACCTGCTTTTTTTCAAAAAGCGCACTGATATGCGCGTTGACCGCCTCATCCTTAATGACCCAGATATTCTGCGTCACGTTTTCATCCGTCACAAAGCTGAAATCCGGCGCGCCGTCGCTGTAATTTTCCAGCAGACCGGCGATCTCCTTATTTTCGTCCATGTAAAGCGAGTAGACCTGGCTGAGGTTTGCGCCGGTTGCATGCATCAGCTGCAATCTGTCAGCCTTGGCCTTGCTGATGGTCTCCTCATGCGGAAGCACCACTTTTTTTGAAAACTCTTCCAGCTGCACCAGTCCGATAATGCCTTTTAAAGCATGCGACGGCTTTTCGGTTCCGAGCGAAAAAATCTGCTCATAAATATAAAACGCCGGTTTATCCTCAAAAATCAGCGTCTGATCCTCAATCCACTTTTCCAGATATGCGGTGCTTCTGGTGTAACGGTTATTTGTTTCGTCATCGCTGACAAAATCCATGCCAAAGTCCAGCCGCACAACGTTAAATTCATCCTTATTATAAAGTTCCTGCTTTTGCGCCGGCGAAATAATGTCATAAGGCGGCGCGGTTACGGCATTTAAATCCTGAAACTTATCGGTGTTATAGCGGAGCCCTCGAAACGGGATTACCTTTGCCATAAAAACCTTCCTTTCAATCCTGATTTTTCATTCCCCAACTGTGCGTTGCGCACAACCACAATTTTTATAATCATCGTCTATCATACACCAAAAACCGCAATACGTCAAGCGATTTCGGCATAGTTCTATGTAAATAATTGTTAACAAAAACCGTGAATTTTTATTGTGCTTTTACAAATACTGAATCATGTGATAAAAAATGAAACTGAAAAGGAGGCACTGATATGGGAAAATTTTCAACCGGGCTCGTTGCCGGCACCATGCTGGGCATCGGCATTCTCGCCATGGACAAGAAAACCTTAAAGCGGGCAAAAAAGATGATGCACAAGATGTCAAAGCCCGCGATCTGGCTTTAGAAAAATCCGCTCGGCC
>CAVGTH010000033.1:6998-16996 GCA_963632045.1 Roseburia faecis
GCCCGTTTACCGATTTGCCGGTTTAAAACGGGTTATTTCCGCTGAAAATTTGTGAATTTTGCAAATTGACGAATTTGATTTCTTTTGCTATAATGACAGCAAATAAAATATTGTCATTTCATAACAGCGTGTAGCGAAAAGCGTAAATCCAGCTTTCGCCGCACGCTTTTTTTGTGTCATGACGCAGGGAGGAATCAAATCCGTGAAACAAAACAAAACGAATATTATGGCAGCAATGCCGATGCAAAAGCTTCTGCTGGCCACAGGACTTCCCATGGTGATTTCCATGGTTTTACAGGCAGTCTATAACATTGTGGACAGTGCCTTTGTGGCAGGTATGCAAGAAGGCGGCGAGGCCGCGCTGAACGCCCTGACGCTTGCTTTTCCGATGCAGATGCTGATGGTTGCGGTCGGCATCGGTACGGGCGTCGGCGCAAACGCGCTGCTTGCGCGCTGCCTGGGCGAAAACGACCACAACCGTGCCGGTTTCGCCGCCGGCAACGCAATTTTTTTGGGCGGCGTCATCTATCTGGTCTTTCTTCTGTTCGGCCTGTTCGGCGCGGCGCCCTACATTGCCTCGCAAACAAAAAATGCCGAAATTGCCGCGATGGGAACCCGATATCTTACCATCTGCAGCGTCTTTTCCTTTGGCGTCATCTTTTTTGCCGTGTTTGAAAAGCTGCTCCAGGCCTCAGGGCATTCGCTCTGTTCCACCGTTGCGCAAATCGCCGGAGCCATCGCCAACATCATACTGGATCCCATCATGATTTACGGTCTGCTGGGCTGTCCGGAAATGGGAGTTGACGGCGCGGCATGGGCTACCGTCATCGGCCAGTGCATTTCGGCCGTGCTGGGACTTGTTTTTCACTTCTTCCGCAACCGCGAGGTTCCCAAGGCGTTTTCTTACTTAAAGCCGTCTCTTTCCACAATCCGCGCCATTTATCTGATTGGACTCCCGGCCATGATTGCGCAGGCGCTGATGCCCGTCATGACTTATGGACTGAACCTGATCTTCGGCACGGTGAGCGAGGCCATGGTTACCGCCTATGGTCTTTACTATAAGCTGCAGCAGTTTATTCTCTTTGCCGCCTTTGGACTCCGCGACGCCATTACGCCGGCGGTCGCCTACGGCTACGGCATGAAAAACCTTGCCCGTGTGCGCAGCGGCATCCGATACGGCATCTTATACACCGGCATCGTCATGCTGGCCGGGACGCTGGCTGCCGAATGCTTTGCGCAGCCGATCTCCAGGGCCTTTGGGCTTTCCGGCTACGCGGAGTCGCTCTGCATCAGCGCCATGCGGACGATCTCCGTCAGCTTTTTATTTGCCGGCGTTTGTATTGCATTGCAAGGCGTTTTTCAAGCAATCGGCGGCGGCGCGGAAACTTTAATCATCGCCCTCTGCCGTCAGCTTGTGCTGGTACTGCCCGTCGCTTACCTGCTTTCTGTCTGGGTGCGCGCGGCGCATGTTTCTGCCTCGCTGCTATGGATCACATTCCCCTTTGCGGAATGTCTCACCATGCTGATCGGCATTTTGATGATGAAACGAAAGTACGGTATCCTTTTAAAAGAAATTGCTTAGCAGCGCATACGATCTGCAAAAGGGGTGTAAAATGCGTTTTTTACACCCCTTTTTCTTCTGTGTATTTGTCCCCCGTTAATCCCTATCTCCTGTCACGGCGCATAAAAAAGCAAGATTTTGCGCCGTTTTTGCCATGTAACATTTTGATTAAATTTTGTAAAAATCCCCTTGACAAGGCATACTGCATATGCTATATTTATTACTGCGACACCACTACATATTGTATTTTAATGCTTTTTGCAACTGTGACGCACAAATGCATGCAAGGAGGATTACCATGAAGATCATTAAGAGAAACGGCTCGGAGGTGCAGTTTGACGAGAAAAAGATCATGACTGCGATCGCCAAGGCCAACGAGGCGGTGGCAGAGGACTGCCAGATGACGCCGAAACAAATTGAACGCATCGCCGAACGGGTGATTTTGGCATGCGAGTCGCTGGGGCATTCTCCCAGTGTAGAAGAGGTACAGGATTTAGTAGAACGTCAGATTATGGCACACGGTGCATTTGAAGTTGCAAAAGCGTATATCACATACCGTTATACCAGAACCTTGGTTCGTCAGTCCAATACCACAGACGGCAAAATTTTAAGTCTGCTTGAGTGCAACAACGAAGAGGCCAAGCAGGAAAACTCCAACAAGGATCCGGTGGTGAACTCCACCCAGCGCGACTATATGGCCGGCGAGGTATCGCGTGACATCACCAACCGCCTTTTGCTGCCAAAAGATATCGTTGACGCGCACAACGAAGGGCTGATTCACTTTCATGACAGTGACTACTTTGCGCAGCACATGCACAACTGCGATCTGGTGAATCTGGAGGATATGCTGCAAAACGGTACGGTCATTACCGGCACACTGATCGAGCGGCCGCACAGCTTTTCTACCGCCTGCAACATCGCAACCCAAATCATCGCCCAGGTGGCCTCCAACCAATACGGCGGCCAGTCGATCTCGCTGACGCATCTTGCGCCCTTTGTTCAGGTCAGCCGCGATAAAATCACCAAGGATTTAAAGGAAGAGCTGCAAAGCGCCGGCATTACCATGCCCGAAAAAGCGTTTATGACTATGGTAGAAAATCGGCTGCGGAGCGAGATTAAAAAGGGCGTACAGACGATTCAGTACCAGGTGGTAACCCTGATGACGACCAACGGTCAGGCGCCGTTTGTTACGGTATTTATGTACTTAAACGAGGCAAAAAACGAACAGGAAAAGGCCGACCTTGCCATTATTATTGAAGAGGTGCTCCGTCAGCGCTATCAGGGCGTTAAAAACGAAAAGGGCATCTGGGTAACCCCGGCCTTTCCGAAGCTGATTTACGTTTTGGAGGATGACAACATTCACGAGGGCGATCCCTACTATTATCTGACCGAGCTGTCCGCAAAGTGTACCGCAAAACGGATGGTGCCGGACTACATCTCCGAAAAAATCATGCTGCAAAATAAGATTGACAAAAACGGTGAGGGTCACTGCTATACCTGCATGGGCTGCCGCAGCTTTTTGACCCCCTACGTGGACGAGGACGGAAAGCCGAAATACTACGGCAGATTCAACCAGGGCGTGGTAACGGTCAATCTGGTGGATATCGGGCTTTCTGCCAACAAAAACATGGACGCCTTCTGGCGGATTTTTGACGAACGGATGGAACTTTGCCATCGCGCGCTGCAATGCCGCCACGAACGGCTGGAGGGCACCGTATCGGACGTTGCGCCGATTTTATGGCAATACGGCGCACTGCTCCGCCTGAAAAAGGGTGAAAAAATCGACCGCTATCTGCACGGCGGCTACTCGACCCTCTCCTTGGGCTATGCCGGTCTTTGGGAATGCGTTTACAGCCTGATCGGCAAAAAGATGACCGAACCGGAGGGCGAGGCACTGGGTCTTGCCATCATGCAAAAGCTGAACGAATACACCGGAAAGTGGAAAGCCGCCGAGAACATCGATTATTCCATCTACGGCACACCGCTGGAGAGCACCACCTATAAATTTGCAAAATGTCTGCAAAAGCGCTTTGGCGTAATCAAGGGCGTGACCGACAAAGGCTATATCACCAACAGCTATCACGTTCACGTCACCGAGGAAATGAACGCCTTTGACAAGCTGGCGTTTGAGGCAAAGTTCCAGGCACTCTCGCCCGGCGGCGCCATCAGCTATGTCGAAGTGCCGGACATGCAGCACAACATCGAGGCCGTGCTGGAAGTGATGAAATTTATCTATGACAACATCATGTACGCCGAGTTAAATACCAAAAGTGACTACTGCCAAAAGTGCGGCTGGGACGGCGAAATCGAGATTAAAGAGCACGACGGCAAGCTGATCTGGCGCTGTCCGCAATGCGGCAATACCGATCAGAACACCATGAACGTCGCACGCCGAACCTGCGGCTATATCGGCACGCAGTTCTGGAACCAGGGAAGAACACAGGAAATCAAGGAACGGGTTTTACACCTGTAACACATAGCAAGGTGAAACGATATGCACTACGGAGAAATCAAAAATTGTGACATCGCAAACGGCATCGGGGTTCGGGTGACCCTGTTTGTCTCAGGATGCACCAACCGCTGCAAGAACTGCTTTCAGCCGCAGACCTGGGATTTTTCCTACGGGGAGCCGTTTACCGAAGAGACCGAGGCCTTTCTGCTCCGTCTGCTGTCGCCCTCGTATATTCAAGGGCTTACCGTCCTCGGCGGAGAACCGTTTGAGCCGTCCAACCAGCGTGCGCTTTATCCCTTTTTGCAAAAGGTGAAGGCGCAGCTGCCGCAAAAGACGGTCTGGATATTCTCCGGCTTTACTTATGAAGAATTGTGCCGTGCCGGCAGCCACCCGAACTGCGAAGTCACCGCACCGATTCTTGATCTTGCCGATGTTCTGGTGGACGGGCGTTATGAAGAAACGCTCCGCGATATCTCTTTGCAGTTTCGCGGCTCCTCCAACCAGCGCATCATCGATCTTGCCAAAACACGAAAAGAGGGGCACATTGTCCTTTGGCAATAAACGTGCTATCTCTTTTCGATCTCATTCTCAGTTTTGTTTTTCACCCCCGTCTGCCGCAAAGGATCATCCTTTGCGGCAGATTTTTTGTCCCAAAATGCCGCGCAGTGTACCCAGCCCTCTTTCCTGCACAAAAAGCCCTCTTTCCTGCGGAGTCGGCGTTTATCATTATGGATTTTTGCCCGTCCCGAACGCGCGGCATGACCGAAAACTTGACAAAATCGGTTTTTTTCGTTATAATCACGTTGTTTTGATGTAGGCATAAGAGAATCGAACCCATGTGTTTGATTCCCTTGTGCCTAAAAAAGGAGGTTATTTCATGATGCGAAAGAAAATTTGCAGTCTTTTGCTCTGTATGATATGTATGCTGCCGATTCTGTCATCGTCCGCGTTTGGTTATGATGCGATTTTCACCGATGTGCCGGCTGACGCCTGGGAGGCGCCCTATGTCTACGACCTGGTCGGCCGGGGCATCCTAAGCGGCTACGGCGACGGAACCTTCGGGCCGCGCATTACCGTGCAGCGCTGCGAATATGCCAAAATGCTGGTGGGCATTACCAACACGCCGCTCAGCACCAGCGTTTCCAGTCCTTACTCGGATGTGCCGAATTGGGAGTGGTACTTTCCCTATATCAACAGTGCACTCCCCTTTATGACCGGCTTTACCGAGGGCGGCGTACTGACCTTTCGGCCGGAATGGGACGCCACCCGTGAAGATGTCACCGTGGCACTCATCAAGGCAATCGGCGTTGATCTTAGCCCCTACGATGATCCGACCGGGTATCTTACGCAGCGGTTTTCCGATGTCGACAGTATCTCGGTTCATAACCGGGTCTATATCGCCGCCGCCGTGGATAAGGGATATATCACCGGCGATGAGGACGGCACCTTCCGCGGTCAGGATTCGATCATCCGCGCCGAGGTAGTGGCGATTCTCTGCCGCGCCTTTCCGTTAGTCAGCGAAACCAACAGCGCACTTGTCGCCGCCAACGCAGATTTGGCGGCGTCTTTTTAGGTATTTGTGCAAAAGCCCCGTATGGCACATGTCATGCCGGGGTATACTCATTTTATATTCCAAAACCATAAAACAGGAGTGCGATACCATGGTACGTTTTGCCAACGAGCAGGACTTAAACTTTTTAAAGCACATCTGGAGCGTTTGCTTTGACGACCCGGACGACTTTATCGCCTGGAACTTTGAACAGAATTTTTCGTATCACGACACCTTAATTGCCGAGTGGGACGGCACGCCTGCCGCAAACATGCAGCTGATGCCGCACCGCATTCGGCTGCGCAGCCATGATTATGATATCAACTATGTATCAGGCGTTGCCACCCTGCCGCAATATCAGCGAAAAGGCCTGATACGCGAACTGTTTGCGGCCGCCTTTCCCATCATGCAAAAGAGAAATCAGCCGATCAGTCTGCTCATTCCGTTTCAGTACGCTTTTTATGAAAAGTTTGGGTACAAACAGTGCTACGAAAAGACGGTGCGCCGCACCGAAACCGTACCGGCCTACGGTCTTTTGAGTCACCTGGATTTAAATAGCACTCTGATTGAGCGCCTTGACCGGCTCTATCGGGCGGCGATGCAGGACAGGGACGGGTATGTGCTGCGCACCAGGGAGACGTGGCGGCGTATTTTGGTAGATCTGTTATATACCTCTAAGGGCAAGGTTTTGTTTCATCAGACCGAGGGCGCAGACGACGGTTACGCACTGCTCACCCCGGATTCGAAAAAGGGCTGGGAAGTGCAGGAACAGTTTGGCCCCTGTGACCTTGTCATGGAGGAAAAAACGGAGCCGTCCGCCATGGCAAGAATCATTGATGTAAAACGTCTGCTGCTTGACCTTTGCGCTGATTTTGACGGCTGCTGGCGCATCAAGGTTGTGGACGAGGATATTCCGCAAAACAATATGACGGCGGTACTTGCAAAAGGAACGCTTACACCCTGTGATGATTATGACACCGAGATCAATATCCGGCAGCTTGCGCAGCTGATCTTCGGATTTGCGGATGATTTTACCGGAACCGGGCTTTTTCCTAAGACTAAGCCTTATATAAACATGATCTTCTGATGGAGCTGTAAAAAACGCACCGACCGCAAAAAGACACTTTACCTCTAAAACACATTTTAGGTCAACGAAACGCCTCTTACGCTTTAGTAGAAAAATCGAATTTATCGATTTTTCTAAAAATATGTCTTTTTGCTGCGAACAAACCTCACCTCTCGGAGTACCTTTGCCCGGCAAAGACGACAAGCTAAAATATTCCAAAATTACGCCGATTTAGGCGGGTTCGTATTACTAACATCAGGTTAACCGAAAGAGACTCGAACACATGCGCCCAATGCACCGACAAATTTGCCTTTTTGCACCGCACGGAGTTTGATTCTCTTATGCCTAGCCTGGCCGAAATTCCTGCTTTTATACAAAAAAAGAGGCTTTTGCAAAAGCCTCTCAGACTGTCGAAAAAGCCGGTTTTCAGCAAGATATTGCTTTGAATCAATTGCCCAAAGCCCATATTCCGCTTTCCAAGCCGCATCGGCAATGTCGCAATATCTTGCCGAAAACGGCGTAAAAACGGCGAAAAATTTCATTGCCGCGCCGTCCGGGAGTGGCATGACGGAACCGGGGACGGCGATCAAATCAAAATGAAATTTTTCGCAAAATAGGGTTTATCGACACGCTCAGAAGCTTTTGCAAAAGTCTCTCTGTTTTTCCAATATTTTTACATAATTAAGGATTGATAAGGGTTGCTCTGTGCACCGTTTTCATAATACTCCACCTCGTCCAGACGGCGGAAGGTATAACCTTGGCTCTTTAAATATTCAATCACGGACGGCAGCGCCTCTGCCGTTGATTTTTTTGCGGCTGCGTCATGCATCAGCACCACAATCCGATCCTGGGTCGCCGTGGCCTGAATCTTTGCCAAAAGCTGCGCTGCCGTACGCCTTCCGCCCTCTGCATCACCGTTCAGCGCATTCCAATCCGCATAATAATAGTCGTTTTGCCGCAACAGTTCTTTATACTTCTGCTTTTCTGCCGCGTGGTCGCCGGCATTGTAGCTGCCGCCCGGAAAACGCATCAGCTTAAAAGGCTTTTGTCCGGTCGCCTGTTCAATCAGTCCTTCGGTTTTTTGAATCTCGCCCATAAAGCTTTCACCAGAGGCATAAAGCGTCTGATAATCATGACTGTAACTGTGGTTTGCCAGAAGATGCCCCTCATCATAGACGCGTTTTGCAAGCGCCATATCCGCCTCAACCATCTTCCCCATCATAAAAAAGGTCGCCTTGACATCATACTGTTTTAGCGTATCCAAAATCGAAGGCGTCACCGCCTGAGTCGGGCCGTCGTCAAAGGTAAGATAACAAACCTTTTCTGCACCGCCCTGCGCCTCTTTGGCGATCTGCACCATATCGTTCATCTCCGATGCCGGCGGAAGATTCAGTGCCTTAACCGGCTCAGCAGGTGTGACCGCCGCACTTTGTTCCGGCAGCTGATTTTCTTTTTTTTCGGTTACGGCCGATACAATGCTGCCGATCACGGCAGCAATCAGTACCACACAAACAACACAAAAAACCGCAAACCGCAGCGGTCGGCGCGGCGTCCGCCAGTGGATTCTGTGCTGTCTGTTCTGAAACTGTCCTTCCTTTTTCTGTGGCATGATTTCCTCTCCCTTACTTGCACTGCTCTCTTTCCTGCAACTTATTATACCCCTTTTTATACAAAAGTCAAGGGAATTCCGACAAAAAACGGCACATCCGCGCGGCTGGCGGATGCACCGCAACTTTGGCATACAAAAGCAATTTGTGTGCAACCCGCAGCACACCCATTTACGCCGCACGTCTTGCACGTTCAAATTCTTCCTGAATTGCCTGATCCGGCTCTTTCGTCAGAAGGCTTACCACAACAATGGCAAGAATGCTGACAATAAATGCCGGCAACAGCTCATAAACACCAAACACACCGCCGATCGGCTTAATCAGATATTTCCATACAAACACCATGACGCCGCCGGCCACCATGCCGGAAACCGCACCCGGAAGCGTGGTACGTTTCCAGAACAGAGCGCAGATTACGACCGGTCCAAACCCGGCGCCAAAGCCTGCCCACGCAAAGGAGACAATACCAAAGATGGAGCTTTCGGGATCTCTCGCGATAAAGGCGCTCAGCACCGAAATAACAACCAAGGTCATTCTTGCCGCAAACATACTCTGCTTTGCGCTCAGCTTGAAATGGAAAGCCTCCTGCAACAGGTCTTGCGATACGCTGGAGGACGCCGCCAAAAGCTGCGAATCCGCCGTGGACATGGTGCTGGCTAAAATACCGGCAAGCACCAATCCTGCCAGCAGCGCCGGCAAAATGCCAAACTTAGAAAGCAGATCGGCAACACGGATAATCACCGTCTCGCTGTCGGCGTTTTTCAAAACCTCAATCACACCGGCATCGCTCAGCGCGCGGCCGGAAATACCGATGCCGACCGCAACCGCCATGGCGATTACCACCCAAATAGAGGCCACACGGCGGGAGAGGGTCAGGTTCTTTTCGTCGTTGATTGCCATAAAACGGAGCAGAATATGCGGCATACCGAAATAACCGAGCCCCCAGGAAACCGTCGTAATAATATGTAAAAGGTTGTACGGCTGGCTGCCGCCCGTCTCCGGGACGTGAGACGCCGTAAAGGAAAGGTACCCGGCCAGATCACCGGCATGATCCATGACAACGGCAGGGCCGCCGGCCGTAATCGTTGCAAAAATCAGGATTGCAAAAATCGCAATCGTCATGATAATGCTTTGAATAAAGTCGGTCGTTGACGCCGCCAGAAAGCCGCCGGTCGCGGTATACCCCACAATAACCACCGCCGAAACCAGCATTGCCGCGATATAGTTCATCCCAAACAGAGAGGAGAACAGCTTGCCGCACGCGGCAAAGCCCGACGCCGTATAGGGGATAAAAAATACAATAATGACAACAGCCGCGATGGCGGACAGCAGATTCTTTTTATCGTGAAACCGCTTAGAGAAAAACTCCGGTATGGTGATTGCATCCAAAAGATGCGTATACCGGCGCAGCCGCTTGGAAGTCAAAAGCCAGTTTAAATAGGTACCTGCCGCAAGACCGATCACCGTCCAGCCAACATCCGCCACACCGGAGAGATAGGCAAGACCGGGCAGTCCCATCAAAAGGTAACTGGACATATCCGACGCCTCGGCACTCATGGCGGTCACCAAAGGCCCCAGGCTCCGTCCGCCCAAATAAAAATCCGAGGTTGAATTATTCTTTTTGGTAAAATAAAATCCAATCAGCAGCATACTGATTAAGTATACTGCGATGGTAATTAGAATACATATGCTGGATGTACTCATCATAATCACGTATAATAAAAATCAGTAAGAAAGGGGCTGATTTTTATTATTTCTCCCTT
>CAVGTH010000034.1:0-10295 GCA_963632045.1 Roseburia faecis
TGTCCCGATTTTGGTTCCCCTGGGCGTTGCCGCCGTCAGCGCGGGCGGCGTGAGATAGCCGGCCTTTAGGGCGGCTATCTTGCCGTCCAGTACGGCGCCCTGATGGGCAGAGAGTGATAGCCCGTCTGCGTATTCGGTCTGCAGCAGATCGTCAACCGTGCGGCAATGCCCGTAAAGGGTCTTGGTTCCCAGTCCGAAACTCGTGCCCTCGCTGCTGTGCAAGAGCGGCGCACGTTCTGTGAGCGCCGCGGCGGCCGCGTAGTAGGACGGCAGCTGACCGCCCAGCTTTTCGGCGTTATCGACAATACCGTCGCCGTTTTGGTCGTAGACGGTTTTCATCATATCGCCGCCGCCGGCATCGCTGACAACATCATCAACATATTTTTTGGTTGCCGGCTGATAATTTTCGGTCGGCGTAAAGGCAGTCTCGTTGGTCTTGGTTAAGACGGCAGAAAGATCCGCCTTTTTTTCGATTTCATCGGTTTGTACGACTTTGGTTAGTACAATTTGTTCATCCTCAGTCACACTGATGAGCCAGTCTCCGCTGCCGTCTGCGTTCAGCGTCACGGTGCCGTCCGCGCCGACGTCGGCAAAACGGCAGCCGTAGATGGGGGTGCCGTCAATGGTTAGTGTGTAGCTGGTGTTAAAATAGGGCAGCTGCGTAGCCTTGACCTTGCCGTCTGAAAGATCTGCTTTTTGATTCAGCGCCGCCTGTGCGGCCGTTGATATGGGCTTATCGCGGTCTGCGGTATTATCCGCATTGCCAAGGCCGACGTCTGCCTTGGTAAGCGTTACGGCACCTGTTTTCCCTGCGACTGCGGTCACCGTGTTGACCTGCGCGCCCGGCGCAATTCCGGCCAGCTTTTGCTTTTCGGCATCGGTGTAGTCATTGCTGGAAAGCGTTTTCCCGCTGACCTTGTCCACCTTGGCGGCAAGCCTTGCCTCCCGTGCGGCGGCTTCGGCGGACAGTGCGGCGTTTAGCGCCGTGTCCTGATCGTCTGCTGCACGTTTCACGTTGTCAATGGCTGCCTTTACGCTGGTGCTGTCATCGTAGAGAATATCTTTTGCTTTGTGGACGCCCTCAAGGGCGTCATAGTGCCGTGTAAACTTTGCAATAAGTTCTTCCCTCAGTACCTTGACAATATGCTCTGCATAATAGCGCACCCAGGAGGAAGAACCCTTTGAGGCATAGCTTTTTCCTTTTTTGTCATACCATAATGACATCCAATCACTCCTTCTCTTGTTTTCATTGCAGCCGGCGCCGACTACATGCTAAGTATAGCATGAAAGAAAGTGACATGGCGTGCCATCCGCGGCAAAAATCCCCTCTTGAAAAATAGGACGAATTTTGGTATAATAAAAAAAGTTTGTCCCATTTTTTGATGACAGAAACGGAAGGATGATCAAAATGGTAAAGGGTAACATCATGGTTGGCCAGTCCGGCGGCCCTACAGCGGTAATCAATGCGAGCCTGGTCGGCGTCTATAAGGCGGCGCAGGATGCCGGGATCGATAAGATTTACGGTATGCAAAACGGCATTGAGGGACTTTTACAAAACCGCTATGTAGATCTTCGCGCGCAGATCCAAAACGAGATGGATGTGGAAATCTTAAAACGCACCCCGGCGGCCTTTCTGGGAAGCTGCCGCTATAAACTCCCGGATATGCGCAAGGAGCCGGAGGTTTATCAGAGACTGTTTGATATTTTAGAGAGGGCGGACGTGCGCTATGTGGTGTATATCGGCGGCAATGACTCGATGGATACGGTGTTAAAGCTCTCTTCCTATGCTGCGATGGTGGGCAGTGACATCCGGTTTATGGGTGTGCCGAAAACGATTGACAATGACCTGGCGGAGACCGACCACACGCCGGGCTTTGGCAGCGCGGCAAAGTTTGTGGCGTCGGCCATGAAAGAGATTATCCGTGACAGCAGTGTGTATCATATGGATTCGGTAACGATTGTGGAGATCATGGGCAGAAATGCCGGCTGGCTGACGGCGGCCTCGGCGCTTGCCAAGGGCGAGGACTGTGAGGGGCCGGACTTTATTTATCTGCCGGAGCGGGTGTTTGATACCGAACTGTTTTTAGAGCGGATTGAAGAACTGCGGCAAAGCAAGCGCACGGTAGTCATCGCCGTCTCGGAATCCTTAAAGGATGAGGACGGCGAGTATATCTGTGAAAAACAGATGAAAAAGAACCCGGCTGACGCGTTCGGACATCGGATTTTAACCGGCACGGCAACCTATCTTGCGGATCTTGTCAGCTACCAGCTGGGCATCAAGGCGCGCGGTATCGTGCTCAATACCATGCAGCGCTGCGGCGCACACCTCTGTTCCAGACGGGACGTAACCGAGGCATTTACTGCCGGCGCGGAGGCGGTGCGTGCGGCGGTGCGCGGCCATAGCGGAGAGATGATTATCTTCCGCCGCGTTTCCAATGAACCGTACCAGATTCTGACCGAGACCTACGATATCTACCGTATCGCCAATGAAGAAAAAACGATTCCCGATGCGTGGATTAACGAAGAAGGAACTTATGTCAAAGAGGAATATTTGGAATACTGCCGTCCGCTGATTATCGGCGAATTGGAGCCGTTTATGGTGGACGGGCTGCCGCGGCATCTGGTGCTGCGAAAGACGCCGCAAAACAACGGCTAGATCATAAAAAATAAAGCAAAAACAACAGACGGACTGCCCGTGATATGCATCTTCAAAGACCGAACACTTAAGAGGGTGCATATCGCAATCCGTCTGTTGTTTTTTGATGGGAAAATCAGGGAAATCAGAGGATTTTTTTTCAAAAAACCCTTGCCGAAAAACAGGCATTATGGTATAATAAATTATGATATTTTGATGGAAGATAAAGGAGGATTTGCAGTATGAAAATCCTGTGTGAACGTGATGTTTTAATGGAGGCCGTTAATGTGGTCTCCCGTGCCGCTTCCGGCCGCAGCAGCCTCAGTGTGCTGGAGGGGATTTATATGCGTGCGTCAGAAAACGGCGAACTGATTTTGATCGGCAATGATTTAGAAATCGGCATCGAGGCAAAGATCGAGGCGACCGTCAGTGAGCCGGGCGAAGTGGTGCTTGCGGCCAAGATGATCGGCAGCATCATCCGGAGTTTGCCGATGCCGCAGGTGAGCATCGAGGTCAATGAAAAGAATATGGCGCTGATTAAAAGCGGCGCTTTTAAGTGTGAGATCGCCGGCATCTCTGCGGCGGAGTTTCCCGACCTTCCGCTGGTGGAATCGGAATATTCGATCGGGATTCCGGCCAATGTGCTGAAAGATATGATTCAAAAGACCGGTTTTGCGGCGGCGGTGACCGATCATAAGCCGGTGATGATGGGCTGCCTGTTGGAGATTGCAAAGACGGGGCTTACCATGGTGGCCTTAGACGGTTACCGTATGGCGATTCGCCGCGCTGCAATGGAGAATGATTTTGAAGAAAAGAGCATGATTATCCCGGAAAAATCACTGGCGGAACTGGCTAGGATTTTAGGGGACGGCGAAGAGACGGTGCGGATTGACGCAACCGGCCGGCATGCGATCTTTACATTTGACAACTATCGTATGGTGACCCGCCTGATCGAGGGAAACTATATGAACTATCAGAGCGTCATCCCGAAAGAGCATTCCATTTCCATTACCTGTCCGGCGGATAAAATGAATCAATCGATCCAGAGGGCGTCGCTGATTATCTTAAATGACGTGGTGAAAAGCCCGGTTAAGTTTTTGATTGAGGACGGCAATATCAATATTTCCTGTGCGACGACAGCCGGTTCGGTGGATGATAATATCCCGGTAGACATTAAAGACGCGTCGTTGGAAATCGGCTTTTATAACCGATACCTGCTGGAGGCGTTCCGCGTGATTGATACAGAAGATGTAAAGCTCCTGTTCCAGAGCCCGACGGCGCCGCTCGTGATTGTGCCGCCGGAGGGGGACGATTACCTGTACCTGATTTTGCCGCTTCGGATGCAGACAGACTGATGCAGGCAAATCGGCTGAACCTTCAAAATTTTCGGAACTATACCGAACAGTCGCTGGAATTTGGCAGCGGCGTGAATATTCTTTGCGGCGATAACGCCCAGGGCAAGACGAACGTGCTGGAAGCGATCTACCTGTTCTCCATGGGAAAGGCAAACCGCGCCCGGCGCGATACGGAACTGATTTATCACGGCCGGGACAGTGCCGCGCTCACCCTCGACTTTGTGGACGGAGACCGCGAGAGTACCGCACAGATTGAACTGTATCATAACCGGCGCAAGAGCATCCGCGTTAATGACATCCCGATCCGTAAAAACAGTGAATTGGTCGGCAGATTCCGCGTGGTGTATTTCGGGCCGGAATATTTAAGTCTGGTAAAAGAGGGACCCAAGCAGCGACGGCGGAATCTGGATATCTTAATCAGTCAGTTAAGACCCAGCTATTTTTCGGCACTGTCGGACTATAAAAAGCTGCTGGACAGTAAAAATGCACTTTTGAAGATGGAACGTCCCAATATGGCAATGCTGGAGATTCTAAACGATAAAATGTCCTCGGTGGCAGCCGAGATGATCGTCTGCCGTGCGGCATACCTAGATAAAATCGGCCGCACCGCCGGCGCGATCCAGCATGAGATATCGGACGGCAAAGAGAAGCTTTCGATGCGGTATCTGTCCTGTATCGGCAGTGCGGACGGCCTTACGCAGCCGGAAGTAAAAGAAAAACTCTATGCGCGGCTTTGCGAGGTGTCCGGCCGGGAACTGGACAGCAGAGAATCGGTGATCGGGCCGCATCGGGAGGACATCGACTATCTGATTAACGAGCAGTCGGCAAAGGCGTTTGCCTCACAGGGGCAGCAAAAGACGATTGTTCTGGTGCAAAAGCTGGCAGAGGTCGAACTCATGCAGGAGGAGACGGGGGATTATCCGGTCTTGCTGCTGGATGATATTATGAGTGAATTGGATCAAAAGCGGCGCAGCTTTGTGCTGCGGCATATCCGCAAGACCCAGATGTTTATCACCTGTACGGATTTGGACGGACTGTCCGTGGACGAAAGTACCTGTCTGTTTCGGGTTGAAAACGGGACGGCGCGGCGAGAAGGGGGCGTTTGAATGTATCTGCATTTGGGCAGTGATACGGTGGTAAACACCAAAAATGTCATTGCAATTTTGGATTTGGAGAGCACCTCACAGTCGCAGAATACCCGTGACTTTTTAAAAATTGTAGAGGAGGAGGGGTTTGTCCGCAATGTGTCGGACGAAATTCCCAAGACCTTTGTTTTATGTGAGATAGACGGTCAATCGGTGATTTATATCACCAATATTTCTTCCAAAGCGCTGGCAGGGCGTTCGGCGCGCGGAAAGTAATTTTAAAATAACATGTTCCGCCCGGCTCACCGCGGGACAAAACGGAATGAAAATTGTGAGTCAGAAAGGCTGATGCAGTATGGCAGAAGAACAAAATAAATCAAATGTCCCGTCCGAGGGGCATATCGCGCTGACCGAAGAACATATGACCAGCGTTCCGGTGGACGCGGAGTATAACGCCGACCAGATTCAGGTGTTGGAGGGGCTGGAGGCGGTCAGAAAGCGCCCCGGTATGTATATCGGCTCCACCACAACACGGGGACTTCATCACCTGGTCTATGAGATTGTCGATAATGCCATCGACGAGGCACTGGCCGGGTATTGTACGGATATCGAGGTTGTGATTGAAAAGGATAACTCCATCACCGTTACCGATAACGGCCGCGGAATCCCGATCGGGATTCACCCCAAAGCCGGCATCCCGGCCGTGGAACTGGTTTTTACCAAGCTGCATGCCGGCGGTAAGTTCGGCGGCGGCGGATATAAGGTTTCCGGCGGTCTCCACGGCGTTGGCGCGTCGGTCGTGAACGCGCTTTCGGTCTTTTTGGAGGTTGAAATTTCAAACGGCGAGCACGTTTATTATCAGCGCTATGAGCGCGGTAAAAGCTGCGGCCCGCTCAAACGGATCGGCGATACGGACAAGACCGGTACCAAGGTGCATTTTAAGCCGGACGGTGAGATTTTTGAGGATTTGGTGTACCAGTTTGACGTCCTGCTGCTCCGCCTGCGTGAGCAAGCCTTTTTGAATGCGGGTATCCGCATCGTCTTAAAAGACGCGCGCGAGGACGCACCCGAAGATAAGCGCGAGGTTGACCTGCGCTATGACGGCGGTATTAAGGAATTTGTTCAGTACGAAAACCGCAATAAAGAGCCGATCCATCAGGAAGTGATCTACGTAAACGCCGTGCGCGAAAACTGTGAGGCCGAGGTGGCAATGCAGTATAATGACGGATATAGTGAAAATATTATCAGCTTTGCCAATAATATTAACACGACCGAGGGCGGCACGCACGAAACCGGATTTAAAGCGGCGCTGACTAAGGTAATTAATGACTACGCCAGAAAGTACGGATTTTTAAAGGAAAATGACGATAACCTAAAGGGCGAGGATGTCCGCGAGGGACTGACCTGTATCATCAGCGTCAAGGTGACCGAGGCGCAGTTTGAAGGACAGACCAAAACAAAACTCGGCAACAGTGAGATTCGTTCTCTGGTTGAAAAAATGGTGAATGAAAAGCTGGGCGAGTTCTTTGAAGAAAATCCGGGTATCGCCAAAATTGTGGTGGACAAGGCATTGACGGCCTCCCGCGCGAGAGAGGCGGCAAAGCGTGCCAGAGAGAATACAAGAAGAAAGAGTGCGCTTGAGAGCAGCACGCTGCCGGGTAAGCTGGCGGATTGTTCCGACCGCGACAATACGTATACCGAGATTTATATCGTCGAGGGTGATTCGGCAGGCGGCAGCGCCAAGCAGGGTCGTGACCGCCGTTTTCAGGCGATTCTGCCGCTTTGGGGTAAAATGCTGAACGTTGAAAAATCCAGAATCGATAAGGTCTACGGCAACGATAAGCTGATGCCGGTTATCACGGCGCTGGGCGCCGGAATCGGCGACGAGTTTGACGTCAGCAAAATCCGCTACGGCAAGGTTGTTATTATGGCCGATGCCGATGTCGACGGTGCGCATATCCGTACCCTGATGCTGACCTTCTTCTTCCGGTTCATGCGTCCGCTGATCGAGGAGGGGCATGTCTACATTGCGCAGCCGCCGCTTTATAAGGTGAGCCGCGGCAAAATGGAAAAGTACGCCTATACCGACGCGCAGCTGCAGGAAATTTTAGCTGAACTTGGCGAGGGCAAGGCGCCTGCCATCCAGCGTTATAAAGGTTTGGGTGAGATGAACCCGGAACAGCTCTGGGAAACCACCATGAACCCGGAAACCAGAATTATGCTGCAAGTAAACTTAGAGGATGCCAGACAGGCGGATGAGACCTTTACCGTTTTGATGGGCGATAAGGTGGAGCCGCGCCGTAAGTTTATTGAGGATTATTCCTCCACGGTTGTAAACCTGGACATTTAATAAAAAAAGAGCGCAGTGATCTGCGCTCTTTGAATATCAAAAGAAAGGATGCGATAGCGATGATTCTTATCGAGCACGCAAAGGTCATGAACTTAGAGGGTGCGATCCGCGGCGCAAGAAATCCGCTGAGCAGCTGGTCGCGCATCGATAGCAAATATGATGAAAACGGAAACTATGTGCTGGGTCAAAACGATCTGGATCTTGCCAAACGTCTCTGCAAGGCAGGCAGCGATCACAGAAAGTTTATCCGTCAGATCCTGGTTTCGGTGGATATTACGGCGCCGATATACTGGTGGAAGGAGTTTGATACCTACAAGGTGGCGACCGTGGCAAACTCGACCAGTACCATGCATAAAATCCATAGCAAGCCCTTTGCGCTGGACGATTTCAGCCACGACCATTTAAGTGCGGACGCAGTCCGTGCATTGGAGGCGCTGCTTGTATTTTTGGAGCAGCGGCGGCTGCGCTTTGTAGAAAAAAAGGACAAGGCGGACTGGTACGACCTGATCCAGCTTTTGCCGTCCGGCTATAACCAAAAGCGCACCGTAACCATGAATTATGAGAATTTGCTGAACATGTACTATGCCAGAAGAAACCATAAGCTTTTGGAGTGGCATACGTACTGTGACTGGATCTTGTCTCTGCCTTACACAAAAGACTTGTTTTTGCAGGATTAGCGGAATTTATGTCCGGTCAAAACTCGTCTTTTCGGGCGGGCTTGATTCGGCCGGGTGAAAGGAAATATAGGATGTCTTTGGTTAAAGAAAAAAGTTTTTACCGTTGGTTTTTTTATCTGACATTTTCGGTCGCGCTGCGGAATATGATTGTGTTTATGGTGAATCTGGCCGATAGTGTGATGCTGGGTCAGTATTCCGAGCAGGCGCTTTCCGGCGTTGCGCTGGTGAACCAGATTCAGTTTGTTCTTCAGCTGATGGTGACCGGCATCTGCGAGGGCGGTCAGATTTTTATATCCAGGGCGTGGGGGCAGCGTGACCGCGCTACCATGCAGCGCGCGGCCAATATTGCGATGAAGCTGGCATTGCTGATTGCCTGCCTGCTGGCCGCAGCCGCGGCGATATTCCCGTCGCAGATTTTATCTCTTTTGTCCGCTGAGCCGTCATTTGTCCGTGAGGGCTGCGGCTATTTAAAGATTATTGTCGTGACCTATCCCATCTTTGCGATAACCACATCGCTGATCGTGGATATGAATAGTGTCGAGACGGTAAAGCTGGGCTTTTATACCTCGCTCATTACCCTGGTGACGAATATTTTCTTAAACTATTGCTTCATCTACGGGAATTTCGGGTTCCCGGAGATGGGCGCACCGGGTGCGGCCGTTGCGACCACGGTCTCCAGAATCTTAGAGTGTGCTGCCGTGGTATGGTACGTTCGTTTCCGGGATCAAAAGCTAAAGCTGCGGCTTTCCCATTTCGGAAGGATGGATCGTTCCCTTCTTATCGCGTACATAAAAAAGGGCGTCCCGGTCTTTTTGTCCAGTGCGCTTTGGGGTATTGCCATGAGCATTCAGCTGGGAATTTTGGGACGTCTGGGTGCATCGGCCATCACGGCAAACAGTATTGCAAACACGCTGTTTCAGATGATTACCGTGCTGGTTTATGCCTCCGCCTCTGCGGCGGCGGTCATGATTTCCAAAACCATCGGAGAGGGGCGGCAGGACTTGATTCGGCCTTATACCCAAACCATGCAGCTGCTCTTTCTTGTGATCGGGATCGTTACGGGTCTGTGCCTGTTTTTGCTGCGCCGGCCGATTTTGCAGTTTTATCATGTATCCGCGGAATCCTCCGCCATGGCGCTGCAATTTATGACGGTTTTATCGGTTACCGTGGTGGGGACGGCCTACGAAGTTCCCTGCCTGACGGGAGTTTTGCGCGGCGGCGGCGACACGGCGTTTGTATTCAAAAATGACTTGATTTTTATGTGGTGTCTGGTGATTCCGTGCTCAATGCTGCTGGCCTTTTATCTGAAAGCCGATCCGGTTTGGGTGTTTTTCTGCTTAAAGAGCGACCAGATCACAAAGTGCGCGGTCGCCGTGGTAAAGATCCAAAAATATAATTGGATTAGGCACACGGGAGTCGAACCCAATGTGCCCTGTAATTGAAAAATCATCATCTTTTTGTATTGTTGTCCTCGCAAGGCGTTAGCCTTGCTTCGTCCGCCAAAAACAAAAATATAATCATTTTTCCGCATACAGGGTTGAAAAGTTTAAACAGAGCAAATTTTTGTAAAATACAAGGCAAAAGCGGAGATAATACTGACGTATTGACGAGCATTTTAACGCCGTATTTTCATAAATTTGTCTGTTTAAACCATATTGTGTTTGACTCCCGTGCGCCTAAGCACACGGGAGTCGAACCCGATATGCCCCATCAATAAAACAGTCGAGCCATAGCATTTTGCCTTTTCTGCGAGGGCAGAAGGGCGGACGATATTTGATAAATTGCTTGACAAATGAGAAAAATTATATTATGATGAAGGTGTAAATTTTAGATGGCGAGGTGAACCAGAATGGCTTATACAATTAGCGACGATTGCATCAAGTGCGGCGTTTGTGCCAGCGAATGTCCTGTATCCTGCATCAGCGAAGGCGATGCAAAATACGAGATCAATGCAGACGAGTGCATCGAGTGCGGCAACTGTGCCAATGTATGTCCTGTGGACGCTCCGCAGGCGTAAAAATTAGGCGCAAAAAGGAGTGTATCGAAAAGCTATCACCGGATAAGGCGCTGCCTGTCCGGCGGCGGCCGGAGATACACTCCTTTCTTTTCAATATAAAAAGAGGGGATAAGCCATGAATGCAGAATTATTGAAAAGCGGGATACAATCGCTTGGCGGCACCATTACGCAGCAGC
>CAVGTH010000034.1:10305-16746 GCA_963632045.1 Roseburia faecis
GCAGCAGATCGGTCAGTTTGCGTCCTATGCGGCGCAGCTTCGGGATTGGAATCAAAAAATCAACTTAACCGCCATTGTAGACCCCGACGGTATCGCGGTCAAGCACTTTTTGGACAGCATTTTACCGCTGTTTTACGTTTTGGTTCCAAAGGAGGCGCGGCTTGCCGATGTCGGAACCGGCGCCGGCTTTCCGGGGATTCCGCTTAAAATTATGCGCCCGGATCTTAAGGTTATGCTGCTCGATTCTCTGCAAAAGAGGGTCGGATTTTTAACCGCCGTGTGTGAGAGGCTTACGCTTACCGAGATTTGCGCGGTGCATGGCCGCGCGGAAGAACTTGGCAAAAATAAGGACTATCGGGAGCAGTTTGATATTGTGACCTCCCGCGCCGTGGCAAATTTGACAGTCTTAGGGGAATATTGCCTGCCGCTGACAAAGGTGGGCGGCATCTTTTTAGCGTTAAAGGCAGAGAATGTGGAAGAAGAACTGGAAGCGGCAAAACCGATGCTTGGCAGCCTTGGCGGAAAGGTCGAAGAGGTCATTGCAGCGCCGCTGCCAGAGAGCGATATGGTGCGCAAGCTGATTGTGATCCGCAAGCTGAGACCAACGCCGCCGAACTTTCCGCGCCGCGCCAACCGCATCAAAAAATAAAAAGACGGCGTACGCCGTCTTTTTTTATGCACCTTTTTGTGCTTTGATTACCTTTAGCCGTGAAAATTCTTCGCGGTCTTTTTCATCCAACGCGTTCTGGATATGCCGCGTCTCCGCCTCATAGCGCGGAATCATAATGTTTTTCAGAGCATTTGCGCGTTTTTGCGTCTTTTTCACGTTGTCCGCAATCCGAAAGACCGAAATCTCAATCTGTGCCAATTGCTTGGTCAGACGCTTCACGTCGCCGAACTTGAGCACCGCCTCGTCCAGAGAGGAGGTGGTGTTTTTCATTCCGTACGAGGGTTTGTACGGCGTCTCGTCCATGGAAACAATCGGGATTTCAACGCCCATGACGCTGCGGAACTTTACCGATACGGAATCTTCCACCTCAACCGAGTAACCGATCTTTTCTACCGTATCGATACCCAGATCAATGTTTGCCTGCTGCAGGGCAGAATACGCATCGTGAAAGGTCGTCTCGATTTTATCCTGAATCTCCTTGGCGGCGTCAATCAGGTTCATCATCTCACGGATTAAGATGTTACGCTTTTTGTCCAAAAGTTCATACCCGGTTTTACACAGCGACAGTGTGTTTTTGGCTAAAATCAGGTTTCCTTTGGTCGGAACCATTGCCATGTTCGCTCACTCCCCTCAGGCGTTTGTCTCGTCATAGTGCTGATCGAGTGTCTCGGTCGAGATTCGATCAAGTTCTGCACGCGGCAGAATCCGCAAAAGTTCCCAGCCGATTTCCATGGTCTGCGCAATGGAACGGTTCTCGCTCCGTCCCTGGCCGACAAACCGCTGCTCAAATTCTGCACCAAACTTCATATAAAGTTTGTCGGTGTCGGATAACTCATCTTCGCCGATGACCGAGGCCAAGGCGCGGATATCCTGTACCTTTGCATAAGACGAGAAAAGCTGATTGCTGACCTCCGGATGGTCGGCGGTCGTATACTTTTCACCGATACCGTCCTTCATCAGACGTGACAGAGACGGCAGAACCGAAACCGGCGGATAGATGTTCTTCTGTGACAGGGCACGATCCAGTACGATCTGACCCTCGGTGATGTACCCGGTAAGGTCCGGAATCGGGTGGGTGATATCATCGTTCGGCATCGTCAGAATCGGGATCTGGGTGATGGAACCCTTGCTTCCCTGAATCATGCCGGCACGCTCATACAGCGATGCAAGGTCACTGTAAAGATAGCCGGGATAACCTTTTCTGGACGGGATTTCCTGTTTGGAAGAGGAAATCTCACGCAGTGCCTCACAGTAGGAGGTAATATCGGTTAAAATAACCAGCACGTGCATATTCAGCTCAAACGCCAGATATTCCGCGGCGGTCAGTGCGCAGCGCGGCGTCAAAATACGCTCAACGACAGGATCCGAGGAGGTGTTGATAAACATCACGCTTCGGTTCAGCGCACCGCTCTGCTCAAAGGCGGTGGTAAAATAGTTGGCAACGTCGTGCTTTACGCCCATTGCGCCAAAGACAATGGCAAAGTTTTCGCCGGATTCTTCGGCGATATGTGCCTGCGATGCAATCTGTACCGCCAGGTTATCGTGCGGCATACCGTTGCCGGAGAAGATCGGCAGCTTTTGCCCTTTAATCAGGGTTGTCAGACCGTCAATGGCCGAAATACCGGTCTGAATAAAAGAACGCGGATATTCTCTCGAAACCGGGTTCATCGGTTTGCCGTTGATGTCCATCTTTTTTTCGGCATAGACGGGACCGAGACCGTCGATCGGACGGCCGACGCCGTCAAAGGTACGCCCCAAAATCTCTTTTGAGAGCGGAAGCCGGAGCGGCGAGCCGGTCGGCTTTGTACGGGTGTTGGTCAGTGAAATCCCCTGCGTCCCTTCAAATACCTGTACCACGGCAAAGTCGCGGGTCAGCTCAACAATTCTGCCGATGCGCTTTTCGCCGCTGTCTAAACGAATTTCAAGGATTTCGTCAAAGGCCGCACCGGAAATCCCCTCCAAAACAACCAGGGAACCGCTAAGGTCCCGCAATCCTCTATATTGAATCTGCAAGTTTGCCACCTCCCATGGTTAGAATGCCAATGCGTCAATTTCTGCAAAAAGCGCATCAAACTTTTCCAAATTATCGTTTTCAATATCGTATTTTACCTTGACAACCTTGTCAAAAATCCCGTTTTCCTGAATCTGCCGCAGCGGAATCGCTTGCTCGGTGACCAGGGCGCGGCACTTGTGATAAAGCGCCAAAATCAGTTCCAGCATCTTATACTGCTTTTTGATCGGTACATAGGTATCTGTGGTGTTGTAGGCGTTTTGCTGCAAAAAGCCGACCCGGATAATACGCGCGATCTCTAAGGTGAGCCGCTGATCCTCCGGCAGTACGTCGGCGCCGATCAGCTTTACAATGTCCATCAGAGCGCTTTCTTCCTGCAAAATCTTAATGATTTCGGCACGGTTTTCCAAAAATTCCGGTGCGACATTTTCTTCATACCACGCGCCAAGATCGTCCATGTATTCACTGTAACTGGTCAGCCAGTTGATGGCCGGATAGTGACGGGCATAGGCCAGTTCCTTATCAAGTCCCCAGAAGCAGCGGGTAAAACGCTTGGTGTTCTGGGTGACCGGCTCCGAGAAGTCGCCGCCCTGCGGCGAAACGGCGCCGATCAGAGTAACACTGCCCTCTTGGCCGTTTAAGGTCTTTACATAGCCGGCACGTTCATAAAATTCCGAAAGACGGGACGGCAAGTATGCCGGGAAGCCTTCCTCGGCCGGCATTTCCTCCAGACGGCCGGAAATCTCACGCAGTGCCTCTGCCCAACGCGAGGTCGAGTCTGCCATGATCGCAACATGGTAGCCCATGTCCCGATAATATTCGGCCAGGGTAACGCCGGTGTAGATGGACGCCTCACGGGCGGCCACCGGCATGTTTGACGTGTTTGCAATCAAAAGGGTACGGTTCATCAGCGGCTGCCCGGATTTCGGGTCAATCAGTCCGGTAAAGTCCTCCAAAACCTGGGTCATCTCATTACCGCGCTCACCGCAGCCGATGTAGATAATGATATCGGCGTCCGACCATTTTGCAAGCTGATGCTGGGTCATGGTCTTGCCGGTACCAAAGCCGCCCGGTATTGCGGCGGTTCCGCCCTTTGCGAGCGGAAAGAGAATATCCAGGATACGCTGACCGGTAATCAGCGGCCGGGTAATCGGCTCACGCAGGGCGTGCGGTCTGGGACTGCGGATCGGCCATTGCTGAACCAGCTTGATCTCTTTGATTTCGCCGGACGGCGTCTTGATTTTGGCGATTACATCCTTGCAGGTGTAAGCGCCGGACGGAACAATATCCTCAATAACGCCTTCCACGTCGGGCGGTACCATAACCTTGTGGGTAATCAGCGCCGTCTCAGGTGTGGTTGCCAGGATGGTACAGGGACCCACGGTGTCGCCGACGGTCAGCAGAACCGTGACATCCCATTTTTTGTCCATATCTACGGCGTCCGGGCGCAGTCCGCGGGAAATGAACGGGCCGGAGATCGACTCAATGCTGCGCAGCGGACGTTCAATACCGTCAAAAATGTTTCCGATCAGGCCGGGGCCGAGCGTTACGGCCATGGGCGCCCCGGTCGCGGTGACCGGCTCACCGACGGTAAGGCCGGAGGTTTCCTCGTAGACCTGAATGACGGTGTTATCGCCGTGTACGGCAATGACCTCGCCGATCAGGCGTTCATTTCCTACGTAGACCATCTCCTTCATAGAGAGGGAGGGGGCGTCTTTTACGGTTACGACAGGACCGTTAATACCATAAATTACTGCTATTTCATTCATTTTTCTATCCCCCCGTTATTCCATAATCAGACCGCTGTTTTCATAAAACAAATCTTTTTGTTCTTCAATTCCGGCGGCAAGCGTGCAGTCGATCATTTGCATATTGGCCGTACTTTCCAAAATAAAGCCGCCGATAAAGTCGTCCTCACTTTGGACGATGGTAAGGTTCGGCGCGGTCAGCAATTTGTTTGCCAGTGCCGCGTCGCGGGGCATTACAATGCAGCGCATGGGAGCGGTATCTTCTGCCGCACCGCCATGGGCTGCGGCCGCATCGGACAGTGCGCGGTATGCCGCGTCAAACCGCTGCTTAAAAAAGTCGGCGTACGCGTCCGACGTTACAAAATCGCGGGCGTTTTCGGTCACTTTTTCAAAAACTTCATCAAAGGCACGTACACGGTTTTGCAGCAATGCTTTATGAAGCTCCATTTCACGGCGGGTCAGTGACAGTCTTTTCTGCTGCTTGAGCGCCGCCGCACCCTTTCGGATTGCGGCGTCAGACTGTCGCTTTAACTTGGCGTCTGCTTTTTTAAGCTGCGCGTCGCGCCGCTTTTCTAAGTCTGAAATCAGTTCCTTTTTCTCGGTGTTTGCCTCTTCATAGAGCATATTCGCAAAACGATTGAGTGCATCCTTTGCCATATCTGTCACCTCATTTTCGATTTAAAGGCGGACGCCGATTGCGTCCTTGACGTAATTTAAGATATAATCATCCGGCCGGCTGGACCCGTGACGGTCGGGAAGCTCCACAATCAGCGGAGTGCGGTTTGCAATTTTTTGCTCCGCAACATAAGCCGGACAGAGATTGACCAGCTTTTCGGTTACCAAAAGTACGGCGATTTCCGGGTCCGATACGGCGCGTGCAAACGCCGCCTGAAACTCATCGGCCTCGTGAACGACAATGCCCTCCACGCCGGCCAGCCGCATCCCGGTTTGTGTGTCGATGTTATCACTCAGCAAAAAATATTTCATAAGGCTACCTCTTACTGGAAGAGAATCAGCAGCGAAATAATCAGACCGTACAGTGCAATACCTTCTGCCAGTGCAACAAAGATCAGGGATTTACCCATGATTTTCGGATCTTCAGAGATCGCGCCAAGTGCAGCGGAAGCGGAAGAAGCAACGGCGATACCGGCACCGATACAAGCAAGACCGGTCGAGAGTGCTGCGCCCAAAAACTTCATGCCGTCCGCGCCGGCAGCTGCAGCGGCTTCGCCGGCTGCAAATACGTCAGCCGAGCCAACGATCATGCAGGTACCAAACGCCAGCATCAGTCCGAAGAAGGAGAGCAGGTTCACGCCGATGGCCGCCTTCATCTTTGCGCCGCTGAGGCGGAAACCGAAGTGGGCAACGAGCGGAATAGCGATAGCCAGTGTAACGACAACAAAAAGTGCGATAGATTTTAACATACAAAAAACCTCCAAATTTTATATTATTTGATTCATTACTGATTGGTAGGATGGAATTCCCGTCCGTCACCGCTGTAAAAACGGCTGAACATCTCGTAAAAACCGAGACGCAGAACCTGGATTCCGACAATTAAGCCCTCCAGCCCGATGACAAGCAGGTTACCGAAGATCGCAATCGCAACCGATCCGGCAGGGTTTAACTGCAGCACAAACATGACAACCACCGACATCATACCGGCGTGGTTCAAGGCAAACGCGCCGACACGGAGGAAGGAAACCGTGTTGGTCACAAAACTCAAAATGACCTCAAACAGTTCAAAAAAGGCTTCTACAAAAAATCCGCCCTTTTCCTCCGGCATCCAATCCTTCTTTTTTGCAAGCAGCTTACCGAGCGGTTCCTGCAAAAACATCAGAATCAGAGAAATCACGATAAAGATGATGGCAACGGTCATCGGATGGCCGGAACCCTGCATGGCAGAAATGGCGCAAAACAGAACCAGTGCATAAAAGACCATGCCGGCAACGCCGTTTTGCGAGAACAGAATTTTTTGCCAATTCTTTTGCCGGATTCCATTGACAATGTTAAAC
>CAVGTH010000035.1:0-3657 GCA_963632045.1 Roseburia faecis
TTTAATATTTATGACAAAAACCCACCTGGATTGGTGGGTTTGTCAGTTGTCTGACCACCGGTCATTGACCGGTGGTTTTTGCATCTAATCCGGGCGTTTTAAGAGTTCTGCAAGGTACAACTCCGCGGCCGTCCAGCCGTCGATGCGGCCGTTTTTAATATCGGCGTCATAGCCAAGCCCTTTTTTGATCATGCGCTGCAAGTAATCTTCCCGATAGCGCTTGGATTCCTCAATGGTTTTGTTGACGGCGAATGCAGGACGGCGAAAATCAAAATATTCGCCGATTTCACCGGACGGCATTCCGCATTCGCGCAGCTGCTTACATAGCAAAAGTTCTGACAGTTTACCCATCATGATTCCTAAGATTACGGTGGGCTGCTCCTTGGCGTCTTTGAAATACTTCATCTGTTCCTGCGCCTTGGTGCCGCGGCCGGCCGTCATATTATCCAGCATGTCATAAACGCGGTATTCTACGGTTTTGTCGACCACCGCGTCGATATCCTCACGCTGCACCTTGTCACGGCTGCCCAAAAAATTGAGTATCTTCTCGTATTCGTGATCCAGCTTTTCCAGAGAGGTTCCGCACTGGGTGATGATATAAGAAAGCTCTTTAGGTGCAATCTGTTTTTCCGCCTTGCGAAAGCGATCCTCCAGCCACGCTTCCAGTTTCGGAATCGTAAGATAGGAAAATTCCAAGGTACCGCCGTTTTCTTCGATGAATTTTAGGTTTTTGGCTTTCTTTTTATCCCAGTGATCCTCGGTCAGCACCAGACAGACATAAGACGGCAAATTTTTTGCAGCGGCGGCGATCCGCTTGTATTCACGGGTGTTTGCCTGATTGAAAAATCCGCTGTTTTTGACAACGACCAGCTTTTTTTCCGACATCTGCGGAAACTGTTCAACGGCCTCCATCACGGCCTCAATATCCGTCTTTTTTCCGTCAAAACAAAAATAATTAAAATCTTCCACCGCGGGCGGAATCAGCTTTTTCTTCATTGCCTCCAGTTTATGGCGCAGCAAATAGCGTTCCTCGCCGTAAAAGAAATAAATCGGATAAAAATTGCCGGTTTTAATCTGTTGATTGAGTTTTTCCAATGTCATCGTTATCTCACTACCTTTGTCCAAGCATGGTTCGTACATTTAAAATGCCGCTGTCTCCCAGGGTCATGACAACCGTTCCGTCACGGTCGGTTCTGAAAATGCCGGTGTTCTCCTTTTGCAAAAGGTAGAGCATCGCATCGGACGGCTCGTGATAGGTGTTGTCGGCGGCAACGCTGATAACGGCAAAATCCGCGCCGCAGGCACGGATCAGTTCTTCCCGTGCGGCGGACTTTCCGCCGTGGTGCGGCACCTTCAGCACATCGCAATGGAGTTTATCTCCGTTTTCTGCCGACAGAATCAAAGAGGCATCGGATTCCATATCCCCGGTGAATAAAAAGGAGGTGTTTTTACACTCCATACGCAAAACCATAGAAAAATTGTTCAGATTATCGTCTGCGCTATCCCGTGACGGAGAGAGAACCTCATAGTTTGCTTCGCCGCACGAAACCGTCTCGCCGGCGCCCAGCCGCTGCACCGGGATATTACTCTTTTCCGCCATGTCCAGAACGAGCGGTTCCAGTTCTGACGTGCCGGTGTATGCGGCAATATAAATCTTTTTGATCGGAAAGCCGGACTCCATCAGTTCCATGACGCCGCTTACATGATCTGCGTGGAAATGGGATAAAAATACGGCGTCCAGTTCCTTCATGTTTTGCAGGCGGAAATAGCTGCGCAGCACTGCGCCGCTGCCCTCGTCGCCGCTGTCAATCAAGACGTTGCCCTCGCGCCCGGCGCGGATCAGACAGGCGTCACCCTGTCCGATGTCGATAAAGCTTACCGTGGCGGGGCGAAAGCGGATAAAGCATACGATGGAGAGTGCAAGAAACAGAGAGGCGAAAACCCATAAAACAGCGATGATGATTTTTTCTTTTACAGCCTGTTTCATTGCGGATTCCTTCCTGTGTGGATCGGGTGTTTGTGGTTTTGATCTTTCGTCCCATGCCAAAAGAGAATCATCCAAACTCGATCATTCGGGGACTGATTTTGCCCTTGGCAGAACCCGTTTTATGCAAAATAATGGGGTATTCCGGGAGAAAGATTCGGGTTGTATTCATTATAGCACTGTGGTATCATAATGTCAATTGAAAACCAATGGATACGGAGGCAGAGCCATGCCTTGTGAAAAATTTTTATTAAAATGTCAAAAAATCCCCCAACTATATCACCGCACCGTGCGGCCGGCGGAAACCGTTTGCTGCGTAGAGGATGCAAAAGCGTATCAAAACTGTAATATCGTGCCGGCACCGCCGCGGTCGTACTTTTCGAGCGGCGACGAGACGGTTTTGGATTTCGGGGAGCATCTGGTCGGATTTTTCTCTTTTCAAATCGATGTGGATGAGTATTATCCGGCCGCGCCGGTTCGTCTTAAAATAAAGTTTGCGGAGACGCCATACGAGCTTAGCCGGGAATTTTCCGACTATCACGGAACGCTTTGTCCCAGCTGGTTTCAGGAGGAAGTTGTCCTGTGTGACGACCCGATCCGTTATACGCTGCCGCGGCGCTATGCTTTTCGCTACGTAAAGATTACCGTTTTGGATACCGCAAAGACGGTGAAGTTATGCGATTTTTTCTGTGGACGCCGTGACCTCGGCGGACGTCAGCCGTCTTGCGCCGATTGCGTGTGAGAATGAAAAACTCCGAACCATTGACCGCATCGCGGCAAAAACGCTGGCAGAATGTATGCAGGCAGTCTATGAGGACGGCCCCAAGCGCGACCGCCGATTGTGGCTGGGTGATTTTCGCGTACAGGCGCTGACTGACTATGAAACGTTTAAAAACCATGATTTAGTCAAGCGGTGCTTGTACTTGTTTGCGTATTTTTGGAAAGAAAATGACTTTTTGCCGCCCTGCATCTTTGAAAAAACCGTGCTATACGATGTCCTCTATCACTTGGTGGATTATGCGCTGCTTTTTGCGGTGGTACCGGCGGAATACCTGGAGCATACCGGGGATGCCGAAACGGCAAGAGACCTGTTTCCGGCGGCAAAAACACAGATCGACTGTCATGATTCTTATCTGGATGCGGACGGAATCATTTTGCCGGATAAGGTAGAATTTTATTTTCTGGATCACGGTGATATCTATAAGCAACCGGCTGCGGCACAGGGGGTGTATTTGTTCTGCCTGGATCGGTTTTGCGCGCTTGCGTCCGCCCTTGGCGAAGAAAAAATCGCAGAAGAATATCGGGAAAAACTTGAAAAATGCAGAAGTGCGGCAAAAGATCGGTTTTATTGTCCGGCAGAGCAGCGTTTTGCCGGCAGTCCGTACAGCCTTTTGACGCAGGCGTGGATGGTGCTTGGCGGAGTGATCGGTCAAACAGACGCGCAGGCTGTCATGAAAGCGGCAATTTACAGTGCGGAGATAAGGCCGGTTTCTCCTTATGCGCACCATTACGTGGTAGAGGCGTTGTGCGCAGCCGGGCTGCTTGCGGAGGCGAAGGCGTATATTCTGGATTACTGGGGCGGCATGGTCGAGCGCGGTGCGGACACTTTTTGGGAATTTTATGATCCGCAGGATCCGGCGGCCAGCAATTATGGAGATGACTTAATCAATAGC
>CAVGTH010000035.1:3667-8956 GCA_963632045.1 Roseburia faecis
ATAGCAGCTGCCATGCCTGGAGCTGCTCACCGTCGTACTTTATCCGAAAATATTTTGTAAAATGATCGGCAGAATCCAATGTGAAGGAGCGGTTGTATATGGAAATCATGAAACGAATGGCAAAAAAGGCGCAGTGCCTGCGGGGAGAGAAGATTCCGACCATTGCGTTCTTTGGCGACAGTGTAACACAGGGATGTTTTGAACTCTATCAGAAAAACGAAAGCGAGGTAGAAACCTATTTTGATAAAGAATGTGCCTATCACAACTATTTTGCAAAGATATGCGGCGTTGACACCACAGAACTTTTGGCAAACAAGATCAATCACCCGACCAGGGATTTAAACTGGTTATTTGCATTTTCGCTGATCGATACCATGATGCAATAGGCGCAGAAAAACGGACATCGCACAGAAGTGTGATGTCCGTTTTTTAAGTTTATTCGTTTTGATCCGGTTCCGCCGCAGGAGCGGGCAGAGTGCTTGGTTACCGCTATTTTTCAATCGAATCGGTTTGATACGTGTTGCCGTCAAGATCCTTCCACAAAAAGATGCCATTTTCAAGAATCATATAGCTGTGCGGACTGTCTTCTTTCGGAATGGAGACAGAACCGGGGTTGAGGTAGCGATAGGTTTCATGCCTGTGGCACGCCGGAACGTGCGTATGGCCGTGCAGCAAAATATCGCCCTTGTGCAGCGGCGGCAGTGCGCCCTCGTGGTAGCGGTGGCCGTGCGTTGCAAAAATCATTGTTTTTCCCTCTGTCAAAATTGCGTAGTCTGCCAGAATCGGAAAATCCAGCACCATTTGATCGACCTCGGTGTCGCAGTTGCCCCGTACACAAAGAATATCCTGTGCCAGAGGATTTAACATGGCAATTACCGATTTTGGCGCGTACTCTCTGGGCAAGTCGTTTCTGGGGCCGTGATACAGGATATCACCCAGTAATAAAAGCCGGTCGGCGCCCTCCTTTTGGTACTGCGTAAGAAGTTTATCACAGTAGTAGGCAGATCCGTGGATATCGGATGCAATCATCCATTTCATAGGGCTATACCCTCCCTTCTTCGGCAAAGGTTTTTCGCTTTGCACTGCATAATTCGGAAATAAACATGTGATCGAGCCTTGACAGCTTGTAGTCCTTGCGGCGGATCAGAACGTCTTTGTAACGGCGTTTTTCTTTTCCACATTCGACCTGGATCAGACCGTAGTGCTTGAGGTACTTTTCGGGGATCGGTGCCGTCCACATAAAGGTCTCGTGATTTTCTGCCAGCAATTCAAACCGGCTTGCACGGTCAAAAACATAGATGCTGCGGTTGGCAGTCTCTAAAAGTTCCGCCTTTTTTGCCTCCGCAAAGGGAAGCGTCGGAATAAACGGATCGTCAAAGGCAACCTCTGCATAGGGAACAAGGTCTTTGGGCGAGACAGACGCCTTTTGTGACAGCGGATGATCCTTGTGCATGGTCAGCACATGATGAAATTTAGCGACCAGCTCATAGGTGAGTCCCTTTTCATCCAGCATGGTTTTGTAATATTTATCATAAACGGCGGCGTAGCGGATAATGCCCAGCTTATAGCCCTCGTCCAAAATGTTCTTGATTGCCTGCATGGCGTTGGTCTCTTTATAATACAGTGCCGCCATACTCTCTTTGGGGAGTTTTTGGCTAAAGGTGACAAATGCATCGGCAATGTAGCTGGCGCGCGGTACCGAGATGGAGAACTTCTCCTTGCTGACCGGCCCCTGATGAAACAAGCGTTCCACCGCCTCAACCTGCTGTACAATCTTTTCGGCGTGACGGATAAACACCTCACCGTCGGGCGTCAGAACCATGCCCTTTGCGCTGCGGTCAAAGATGGTAACGCCGATGGAAGCCTCTAAGGCCTTCATCGCGCGGCTGAGGTTTGGGGGATCCATGTAAAGCTTTTCTGCCGCTTTATTCATCGATCCGCATTTTGCAATTTCCACTGCGTACTTCCAATGCAAAAGATTCATGTTTTCTCCTCGCTTTTACAGCCCCAAAAGTGCCTTGGCAATGTTAAAGAAGATTAAGACCGAACAGGTATCCAGTATGGTTGTGAGTAACGGAGCAGCCATAATTGCAGGATCCAACCGACATTTTTTTGCCAGCATCGGCAAGATACAGCCAATACATTTTGCAAGGATTACCGTAGCGATCAGCGTAAGCCCTGAAATCAGAGCCAGCTTTCCGATATCGACCTGAGACAAAACCTCCTGATTATGTCCGTACATCAGGTAAACACGCGCCGCGTTAACCAGCGCCAGGGCGACGCCGGTTACCAGGGCGATGCGAAATTCTTTGAAAAAAACCTTGAAAAAGTCTTTAAACCGTATCTCGCCCAGCGCCAGACCGCGGATGATCATGGTGGAACTTTGCGAACTGCAGTTACCGCCGGTATCCATGACCATCGGCACAAAGGCGACCAAAATCGGAATTGCGACAAAGGCAGCCTCATATTCCTGAATGATACTGCCGGTGATGGTGGCCGACAACATTAAAAAGAGCAGCCAGAAGAACCGGTTTTTGGCATGGGTAAAGACCGAGGTTTTCAGATAACTGTCCTCACTGGGAACCACGGCGGCCATTTTGGCAATATCCTCAGTATTTTCCTCCTGAAGGACGTCAATGGCGTCATCGACTGTGATGATGCCGACCAGACGCCTTTCCCCGTCAACGACCGGCACAGCCAAAAAATCGTAGCGGTCAAAGAGGCGTGCAACATCCTCCTGATCGTCTACTGTGCTGACGTAGGTGATATTGGTTTCCATAATTTCCGCAATCATTTGCGAGGAGTCCGCAAGCAAAAGTTCTTTCACCGAGATCAGGCCGATCAGCTTGCGGTTTTCATCGGTGACATAACAGGTGTAGATCGTCTCTTTATCCGGGCCGATCCGCCGAATCCGTTCAAACGACTGTGCCACGGTCATATGCTTTTTTAAATCTACATATTCCGTGGTCATGATGCTGCCGGCGCTGTCCTTGGGATAGCGCAGCAGTTGGTTGATATCCTTGCGCATTTCGGCATTGGTATGGCGCAGGATCCGCTTTACCACGCTAGCCGGCATCTCTTCAATCAGATCCACGGCGTCATCGACATACAGCTCGTCCAGGACCTCTTTCAGCTCGCGGTCGTTGAATGCCGAGATCAAATATTCCTGCTGGTCATTGTCCATTTCGACAAAGACCTCTGCGGCCAGCTCCTTTGGCAAGAGACGAAAAAGCAAGCTTAAGTCTGCTTCGACGACTTCAGTTAGAAGCTGTGCAATATCGACCGGATTTAATGTCATCAATATTTCACGTACTTCTCCAAAACGTTTTTCACGCAGCTTTGCGGTGAGTTCCTCCAAAAGCTGCTCTAAATCCATTTCTATGATGTTTCCTTCCATGCTGTGACCTCCTTTATATTTTGTCAAATCGGAAGAAAACCCAACGTGTATTCACAGACGCCTGATGATGCGCGCCGATCCATACGTTCTCCGTCGGGTTTACCACCGTTATCGCCGCTGGCGTCCATGAAATCACCTCTCCTTCTTATGGGAATGCTATCTTTCTTAATTGTAGCATAAGCCCCATGTTTTTTCAAGAGAGAAATCGGCAAATTTTTTGCTTTGTATTTTTTATTCTACCTGGTATAATGTAATTGACTCATCTAACGGTCGTTACATTATACCTTTCTCCTTTCTGTCAACCTTCAATATGCCCTTGGTGGACTTGACAAATTCATCAAATGGAAGTAGAATAAAAAACTGTGTAAAACTTTTTTTAAGGAGTGCTTTTCATTTTGAAACGAATCAAAATCTGGATAGCGGCCATCTTGTGCTGCGTGATGCTTGGCAGCAGTTTTTCTGCGTTTGCACTGGACATTATGGCAAGGGGCGGCTTTGTGTTAAACAGTAATACCGGGCAGGAGGTTTACGGTTATTCTGCCGATACGCCGATGGTGCCGGCCAGTATGACCAAGGTCATGGCGGCCTATGTGATCTATGAGGCGCTGTCCCAGGGCAGGATTACCAAGGACACGATGATCCCGGTCGGTGACGCGCTTGCGGCGTATTCCCGCGATCCCGGTTACTCGAATGTAACGCTGCGCGCCGGAGAAAGCTACCGGGTGGATGAACTGCTCTCGGCGCTCTTTGTGGTGTCGGCCAATGCGGCGGTGATGGCAATGGGCGATTATTTGTACGGCAGCGAGCCGGGCTTTGTCAGCCGTATGAACCAGATTGTAAACGGCTGGCAGATTGACGCCTATTTTGAGGACTGTACCGGGGTTTCCAGCCGAAACCGTGTGACGCCCAGGGCGATGGCGACCATTGCCAACCGGCTGGTTAGCGACTACCCGGACTGCCTGGGATATTCGTCGATGACATCGCTGAATTTTGGAGGACAAAATTACTATCCGACCAATAAAATGCTGCCCGGAAAGCCGTATGCGTATTCCGGGATTGTGGGACTGAAAACCGGGACAACATCCGCTGCCGGCGCTTGCTTTACCGGGGTCGCGGAGCGCGGCGGTACGCGGATGATATCGGTTGTGATGGGCGCGCCGTACTCAGACGCGCGGTTTATTGACACGATTGCGATGCTGGACTATGCGTTTTCAAAGCCGGAGAGCAAGCCGCAAGCGGCACCGGTTTTGGCGGCGGACGGCAGCGTTTTTTACATTAACGATTTGCCGATCGCCGGATTCATAAGAGACGATACCTATTTGATACGGGTGGAGGATCTGCGCAGCTATGGCTTTGACGTCAACTATGACGCACAGACCAATACGCTGGAGGTTCTCAACCAAAAGGGAACGCCGCTGCCCGATGATGTGACGGTGACGGCAGCCGACGCGACCTTTACGCCGTCGAAGGCAGTCAATATTCTGCTGAAACAAAATGCGGAGGATTACGGAATCTTTACGCTGACCGCCTATGACATCGAAGGACGGGCAGCGGTGGACATCAAGGAACTCTCGTATCTCGGATGGGTGATTACCAAAGAGAAAACGGCCGTGGCCGTCACGAGATAGCAAAAGAAGAGGAAGAAAAAGGATTGCAGCAGCCGTATCGGCTGCTGCAATCCTTTTGATTTACACAGAGGGAAGGTGTGCTTATTCCAAATAATCCTTCAGCTTGCGGCTGCGGCTGGGGTGACGCAGCTTGCGCAGTGCCTTTGCCTCAATCTGGCGAATCCGCTCTCTGGTGACGTTAAACTTTTTGCCGACTTCCTCCAGGGTTCTTGCACGGCCGTCGTCTAAGCCAAAGCGCAGCCGCAGAACCTTTTCCTCCCTGGG
>CAVGTH010000035.1:8966-16610 GCA_963632045.1 Roseburia faecis
TGGGGGTCAGCGTGCCGAGCACTTCGACCAGCTGTTCCTTTAAAAGGGTAAAGGTTGCCGCGTCAGAGGGCGCCGGGGCGTCGTCGTCCTGGATAAAATCGCCCAGGTGGCTGTCCTCTTCTTCGCCGATCGGCGTTTCCAGTGAAACAGGTTCCTGTGCAATCTTCATGATCTCGCCCACTTTATCGACAGGAATATTTAATTCCTTGGCGATTTCTTCCGGCAGAGGATCACGGCCCAGTTCCTGCACCAGTTGTCTGGAAACACGCACCAGTTTATTGATGGTCTCTACCATGTGTACCGGGATACGGATTGTTCTTGCCTGGTCGGCAATGGCGCGGGTGATTGCCTGACGAATCCACCAGGTTGCGTAGGTACTGAATTTGTAGCCCTTGGTATAGTCAAACTTGTCTACGGCTTTAATCAGTCCCAGGTTTCCCTCCTGGATCAGATCCAGAAACAGCATACCGCGGCCGACATAGCGCTTTGCAATGCTGACAACCAGACGGAGGTTTGCCTCCGCAAGGCGGCGCTTTGCCTCACGGTCGCCCTCGGCCATACGCTTTGCCAGTTCGGTTTCTTCTGCGGTCGAGAGCAGGCTCACCTTACCGATTTCCTTGAGGTACATCCGTACCGGATCATCGATGCTGATGCCGTCCGGCACCGACATATCGTCCAAGTCCTCCGGCGTGATTTCGATCTCGTTTTCCAGCATATCCAGTTCTTCGTCCAGATTGCCGACAATCTCTACGCCGTGCTTTTCCAGATATTCATACATTTTATCAATCTGGGCGGCGTCCAGCTCCAGTTCTTCCATCTTGTCGCTGATTTCTTTATAATCCAAAACGCCTTTCTTTTTGCCCTCTTCCAAAAGCTGCTGCAGCAATGCTTTTTTATTGGTGATCGGTTTCTTTTCTTTCTCCACGGTTTGTTCCCCCTGTTCGCTTTATGTTGTTCTTCCGAACCAGCTTGTCCAGCTCTCTTAAATCGCCGCCGGACTGCATCAGCTGTTCTTCGTTTCTCCTTGCTTTTTCTAAAAGCAGGGTGGAAAGCGGCTGCTGATAAGCCTGGTCTTTGTGTACAATGTTTTTATCGTCCATCAAGATGGCGGTCACGGCGCCTGCCGCATCCGGCGCAAGTTTTGCCAAAAGTGCATGAACGTCAATATCCTGACGGTCGTCCTCTGCCCAGAGCGCCTCGGCCAGCTGCCGGTGCGCACCCTCGGAAAAGTCCCCGGCGCAAAGCCCGGACGCCTTGACCTTTCGCAGAATATGACATTCCGTCATCAGATTTAAAAGAAGGCTTTCTGCATTATAGATCCCCATTCTTTTTAAATCGCGCCGGCCGCCGGTTCGCCGCTCAAAATTTTGTCTGTCTTCCCGTTCCTGCCGGCGCCGCTGCACCGTATCTTTCTTTCGCAGCAGGACGTTTACCTGCGTGAGAAGGCTTTCTTCGCTCACGCCGGCCGTGGCTGCCGCCTGTTTTAAGTATAATTCCCGTTCGGTCGGCTTTGTGATTTCGGCAAGCACGGCCGCCGCCTCCTCGGTAAATTCGATGACCTGCTCGGTGTCCTTTAGGTCATAGTTTTGCTTGAGGCGATCCATTCTATACATAAACAGCGGCTTTGCGCCATCGATCAGAATCCGGAACATTTCCGGCCCCTTGCTTTGGATAAATTCGTCCGGATCCTTGCCGTCGGTAATGGTCAGTACGCGGGTTTTCATCTCCGCGTCGGTCAGAATCTGTCCGGCACGCAGCGTTGCCTTTTGTCCGGCCTGATCGGCGTCGTAGCAAAGCACCGCCCTTTGGGCGTACTTCTTTAAAAGGCGCGCCTGTTCCGGCGTGAATGCGGTGCCGAGCGATGCAACCGCATTGCCGATCCCGGCCTGATGCAGCGAGATGACGTCCATATAGCCTTCCATTAAAAGCATGGTGCCGGATCGGTCATTTTTGGCAAGGTTTAAGCCGAACAGGTTTTCCTTTTTCTTAAAGACCATAGTCTCCGGCGAGTTCAGGTACTTTGCGCCGCTCCCGTCGCCCGTCATCACGCGGCCGCCAAAGCCGATAATCGCGCCCTGGACGTTGATGATCGGAAAAATGACCCGTCCATCATGAAAGACGTCATAGTATGAGTTGTTCTCCCGCGATTTGGCAAGCCCGGCCTCATAGACTTCATGTGCCTTATACCCTTTTTTTGCTAGGTAATCCAGCAGATTGGACCAGCCCTCCGGGGCAAAGCCCAGCCCGAACTTTTTGATCGTGGCATTGGTGATGCCGCGTTTTTTCAGGTACTGATAGGCCGCCTCTCCCTTTGGGTTTGCCAGGTTTTCAAAAAAGTAGCGCGCTGCCGCCGCATTGATTTCATAAATGCGCTGCCGTTTGTCGGCCGACGCGGCGCGTTTTTTTTGATCCTCCAAAGAGCCGTATTCCGGAATCGGAACGTGCGCGCGGTCTGCCAGATATTTTAAGGCATCTTGAAAATCCAGATTTTCAATCCGCATGATAAAGTCGATCGCGTTGCCGCTTGCGCCGCAGCCGAAACAGTAAAAAAGCTGCTTTTCCGGCGAGACGGAGAGGGAGGGTGATTTTTTATCGTTGTGAAAGGGACAGAGCGCCGCATATCGCGAGCCGACGCGTTTTAGCTTTGCGTACTCAGAGACAAGCTCCACCAGTTCGTTCTTCTCCAAAACCTCCTGTTTAAAGTCCTGAAAATCCTGCGCCATGCCCTCACCTCCCTATCAAAGCCGACAAGGCGTTTTTCTGTGCTTTGTGCGGCATGATTTGCTCTCAAAGTATATAAATTCGACACCGTTTGCCGATTTCCTCTTTTTGATCGGAATTACCGTGCCCAAAAAGAGGGAATGTATAACTCCGTGAACTTTGAGACGGCAAAACGGTCGCTCATTCCGGCGATGTAGTCGCGGATCTGTACCTCGACATCATCGCTCATGCTGGCGTTTTTGCTGCTTCTTGGGATCAGCTCCGGCTGCTTGCGGTATGCCTCATAAAGCCCTTCCAGGACGCGGCACGCCTTTTGCTCCTCGCACTGCGGTTTAGAAGAAACGTAAACCCGTTCAAACATAAAGGCGCGAAGCCCCATCATGGCATCAAAAACGTCATCTTCCATTGAAATGGTGTCGTGATCCATGCTGGCACGGATCACTGCCCAGATCAGGGTGTTAATCCGCTGCGAATGCCGGGCGCCCAAAACACGGGTATAGCGCTTTGGAATATCATATTCGGTCAGCACGCCGCCGCGCACCGCGTCGTCGATATCGTGATTGATATAGGCGATTTTATCCGCCAGCGCGACAATCTGCCCCTCCGGCGTGCTTGCCCTTTTGCCGCCGGTGTGGCACAAAATCCCGTCCCGCACCTCATAGGTAAGGTTAAGTCCGCCGGGACGCTCTAAGACATCGACCACGCGCAGACTCTGTTCGTTATGCCGAAAGCCGTGCGGACAGATGCGGTTTAATACGTTCTCTCCCATATGCCCAAACGGCGTGTGACCCAAGTCGTGCCCCAGCGCGATGGCCTCGGTTAAGTCCTCATTCAGGCGCAGGGCACGTGCAATGGTGCGTGCAATCTGCGAAACCTCCAGCGTGTGCGTCAGCCGGGTGCGGTAGTGGTCGCCCTCCGGCGATAAAAAGACCTGGGTCTTGTGCTTGAGCCGCCGAAAGGCCTTGGCGTGGATAATCCGATCCCGATCCCGCTGAAACGCCGTCCGCAGCGGACACGGCTCTTCTTCATGCTCGCGGCCGCGGCTCTCGGCGCTCTTTGCCGCGTATGGCGAGAGCAGCACTTTTTCCTGTTCTTCTGTTACTTCCCGAAGATTCACCGGTCATCGCCTCCCTACCTTATTTATTTCTACAAAAAGAGACGGATTCCTTTTTTCTTTATTGACAAAATCCGAAATTTATACTAACATAACAGTTAGATTGATAAAAAGGGAGAAAAATTATGCAAAACGCACCAAGCCTGACACCGAGACTGCAAGAGATCGCGGAAGCCATTGCGCCGTGCCGCTGCGTTGCGGATATCGGCACGGATCACGCCTATCTGCCGGCGTACCTTTGTGCAAAGGGAGTCTGCGCGTCCGCGATTGCCTCTGACATACGTGCGATGCCGCTTGAGAGCGCCAGGGAGACGATCGTGCGCTATCATTTGGGCGACCGGATCAAAACCCGTCTCGGCGGCGGTGCATCCACGCTGGCACCGGGAGAGGCGGATGCCATTGTGATTGCCGGCATGGGCGGACTGATGATTGCACAGATCTTAAAGGATGACGCTGCGGTTTTTCAAAAGGCGGAGCAGATTTTGGTTCAGCCGATGAGTTCGGTTTATGAGCTGCGGACGCTGCTTTGGAAATATCGCTATCGGATCGCGCGCGAATGGCTGAGCCGTGAGGGTGAAAAGCTGTATCACATCATGGCGATAGCGCCGGGAAGAGAGGAAGAAAAGCCCGGCGAATGGGAATTTTTTATGGGGCGCAGCCTTTTGGAAGAGAGGCCGCGGTACTTTGCGGATTATTGGGCGCAGCAGAAAAAGAGACTGGAGGAAAAGCACCGCGGACTTCTGCGCGCCAAGACGATTGATGAAGAGGAACTGCGGCGCACCGAGGCGCTGCTTTTGATGCTGCGCAAAACGGAGGAGGATTTTTGATGGTAAAGGTTTCTGATATTATAGACGCGATGGAGCGCCTGGCGCCGCCGGCGCTGGCCGAGAACTGGGATAATGTGGGGCTGATGACCGGGGATCGGGATCAGCGGGTCACCACAGTTTTTGTCTGCCTGGACGTAACCTCGGACAATGTGCGGCGCGCTGCGGAATGCGGTGCGGATTTGATTATCTCGCATCATCCGCTGATTTTTAAGCCGCTCAGACGGATTGTGGAGCAGGATATTACCGGCAGCATTTTACGGAACCTGATCCGCAATGATATCTCGGTTTACAGTGCACACACCAACTTAGACCATGCGGACGGCGGTATGAACGATGCTCTGGCCGCCCGTCTGGATTTGACCGAGGTGCGCCGCTTTTCAGAGAGTGAATGCGTGGATGAGACCGGTGCGCCGCTATTAAATATCGGCCGGGTCGGTACGCTGAGCGCACCGATGGAGATGGCGGATTTTGCGGATATGGTGCGGGATTCGCTCGGCTGCCGAAGTTTGCGCTATGTGGGTGCGCCAGAGGATATCGTGAAAACCGTGGCCGTGTGCAGCGGCGCCGGCGGTGACGGCATTTGCAGTGCGTACCATGCCGGGGCGGATGTGTATGTAAGCTCTGATATCCGGCATCACGAGGCGCAGCTTGCCTTTGAACTGGGCATCAACCTGATTGACGCCGGCCATTTTGAGACGGAGCATATCGTATGCTCCCTTTTGGCAAGCTACCTGGAATCGGCATTCCCGGAACTGAATGTGATTCCCTCAGATGCGCCGCCGTATTTTAATCACCGCGCCCTTTGATAGCGGAATCAGACAAAAAATATAAAAAGGGAATGAATAAGTATGGAAAAAACACCCATGTCAATGCGCAAACATGTGCTGATCATCGGAAAGACCAACGCAGGAAAATCCACGCTGATGAACGCCTTGCTCGGACAGGAGGCGGCAATTGTGTCCGCGGTGGCAGGGACGACGACCGACCCGGTGATTAAGGCGATGGAACTGATCCCGTACGGGCCGATTGCGCTGATTGACACCGCAGGCTTTGGCGATCAGGGGGCGCTCGGCAGCCGCAGAATGGAGAAAACGAAGCAGTTGTTTCAGCGTGCGGATTTGATTTTGTGGGTGTGTGATGCCGCCGCGCCGGAGGAGGCGCCAAAGGCAGACAGAATCCCTGTGATTCGGATTTACACCAAGTCAGAACTGCTTAGTCCCGATAAAAGGGCGCATATGCAAAAGGAGAACCCGGACGCGGTATTCCTCTCCGACCATGCGCAGGACGGCATCGATGTGCTGAAAGAACGTATGATACAGGTTTTAAAAGAACAGGAGCGGGATGATGAAACGCTGCTGGGCGATCTTTTACCGAAAGGAAGCTGTGTTGTGATGGTGGTGCCGATTGACAGTGCGGCGCCGAAGGGAAGATTGATTTTGCCGCAGGTGCAGCTGATCCGTGATTGTCTGGATCATGATATGAAGGCATATGTCACCAAGGAGACCACGCTGGCGGACGCGCTTTCCGATTTAAAAAAGGTGGATCTGGTGGTAACGGATTCCCAGGCGTTTGCGGTGGTGGACAAAATCGTCCCCAAAGATATTATGCTGACCTCGTTTTCGATGCTGCTTGCAAGGCAAAAGGGGAACTTTTCGCAATACTTAGAGGGTGCAGAGGCGATCGCGCGGCTGAAAACCGGGGATAAGGTGCTGGTTTTGGAGGGCTGCACCCACAACAGTACGCATGAGGACATCGGCCGGGTCAAGCTGCCCCGGCTGATTGAAAAAAAGACCGGCGCAAGGTGTGAATATCAATATTTAACCGGTTATACATTCTGTGATAACGTCGAGGACTACGCGCTGGTTTTGTCCTGCGGTATGTGTATGATCAATAAGCAAGAGGTGCAAAGCCGGTTAAAGACGCTCGCAGAATGCGGCGTCCCGGCCGTCAATTACGGTGTTGCGCTTGCATATTTAAACGGTATTTTAGATCGCGCCAAAGAACTTTTTTGTAAGTAAATAGGGTAAAATAAAAACAGCGGCGGGTGTCCAAAAGCACCTGCCGCTGTTTTTGTTTCATATTTATTATTGAACCGGAACGGTTACATCGATCTGTTTTAAGTCCTCGTTCCAGCGGATTCGTCCGTGAACGGATTCGATCACATCCCGAATCGGCAGAAGAACGCGGCAGTTAAATTCGATCGCGGGCGAACTGAGCGGACGCGCACTGCCGTTGACCATCATAAACGGTTCGCCGACGCGGATCAAAAGGCGGTTGCCGCCAAGGTCGATGCCGGCAAGGTTCATGTTGTTATCCCAGGAAACCTCTGCGCCGAGCGCGGTGAGCACCGCACGCATCGGAACCAGGGTGCGGTAGTACCGGGTGTCGGTGATCGGCGGCTGGTCGAAGGTCACCGGTGTACCGTTGACGCAGACGGTAATCAACTCTTCAAAGGTGATTCCGTTTTCTGCCGCAAAGGTCTGTGCCGCGGTACCGGGTTTTGCATAGATGCGAAAACCGCCGGAGGGAACAAAGGCGCCGGGCGCAATCTCGGTCACGCCGGCCGGAATGGTTGCGGCCGCCAGGTTCGGGCAGGCTGCAAAGGCATTTTCGCCGATTTGCGTTACACTGTCCGGCAGTGTAATGGTCCACAGATTGTCGCAGCGGTAAAAGGCGTCTTTCCCGATTGACACAACGCCGGACGGAATCGTGATCGAGTGCAGTGCGCTGCACTGGCTGAATACGCCGTTTTCAATTTTTTTAAGAGAAGCCGGGAGTGTAATTTCCCGAAGTTTTGAACTGTACGCAAAGCACATGCTGCCGATTTCGCTCACCGAGTCCGGAATCACGATCTTTTGAATCGTGGTACTGCCGCCGCATGCACCGGCAGCGAGCGCCGTCACGGGATAATCACCCAGCTTTTCCGGAATGATGACCGTATCTTGGCTGTCTTCTACATTGGTGATGGTCGCTGTGTTGTTC
>CAVGTH010000036.1:0-3804 GCA_963632045.1 Roseburia faecis
ACGATATGGTGTATCTGATGCTCCATGATACCAAGGTGAAACTGGTGCGTTCGGCATGGGCAGTCGGAAACGGCGGCGTGATGGAGGCCATCTGCAAGATGGGCTTCGGCAACAAAATCGGATTTACCTTTACGGAATGCTGCGATAAGCGTGAACTTTTCAACGCGGCCTTTGGCAGTATCGTGATTGAGGTTGAGGGACTTGGCGCAACCGGCATGCTGGGCGATATGGTTGACGTGGTAAAACTGGGTCATACAACGGAAGAACCCGTGATCCGCATCGGCGGCGAGACGATCGGTCTGGATACGCTGATTGCATGCTGGCAGCAGCCGCTGGAAGAGGTGTTTGCGACCAAGGCGGACTATGACGATGTCGGCATGAAAGCGTTTTCCTATGGCGAACGCGTGTTTGTAAAGCCGTCCGAGACGTTTGCAAAGCCGCGCGTCTTTATCCCTGCCTTTCCGGGTACAAACTGTGAATATGATTCTGCCCGCGCGTTTGAGCGCGCCGGCGGCGCCGCTGACGTGCAGATCTTTAAGAACCTGAAAGCCGCGCACATCGAGGATTCGATCAACCGTTTTGTGGACAGCATCCACAAGGCGCAGATGATTATGCTGCCGGGCGGATTTTCCGGCGGTGACGAGCCGGACGGCTCCGGCAAGTTCATTAAGGCGGCCTTTGAAAATGAGCGCGTCAAGGAGGCGGTTATGGATTTGCTGTATCACCGTGACGGCTTGATGCTGGGTATTTGTAACGGCTTCCAGGCGCTGATTAAGCTGGGACTGGTGCCCTACGGCGAAATCCGCAAGGCGAGCAGCGACAGCCCGACGCTGACCTTTAATACGGTCGGCCGCCATGTTTCGCAGATCGTATCGACCAAGATTACCTCGGTGAAATCGCCGTGGTTTGCCGGTGTGCAGCTTGGCGATATTCATCAGATCGCCGTTTCGCACGGCGAGGGACGTTTTGTAGCAAGTCCGTCTCTGATTGCCGAAATGGAGAAGAACGGTCAGATCGCAACGCAGTACGTGGATATGCAGGGGAACCCGACTTATGAGATGCCCTATAACCCCAACGGCTCGTATTATGCGATTGAGGCCATCACCAGCAAGGACGGAAGAATTTTAGGAAAGATGGGACATTCCGAACGGTTTAAGGACGGCGTATTCCAGAATATTCCGGGAGAAAAGGATCAAAAGATTTTTGAATCCGGGGTAAAATACTTCCGTTAAGGATTGCCGAATCATTTGGCACCGTTTGGGCGGAAATCAGCCTTTTAAAATCAGATTAATCGGATGGAATATTTTTGCAATAGAGTGGGGAGAACGGAAACCGTCCGAAGGGACGGAAATGAATTTCGTGATCTTTAAAGGAGAACAATATGGATCAAAGGGCTGCGGAATATATCAAAAAGAAAATCAGTATCAAACCAAAGATCGGGATTATACTCGGTACCGGTCTCGGCGCGATCGGTGATCGGGTCAAAGACGCGACCGTCATCGATTACCGGGAGATTCCGGGATTTATGGCATCAACAGCGCCCGGCCACGCCGGACGGCTGGTGGCCGGAACGATGGGCACGAATCCGGTGATCCTGATGCAGGGGCGCATTCATTATTATGAGGGATATTCCATGCAGCAGCTGGCTGTTCCGGTGCGGACGCTGCGCCGGCTGGGGGTCGATAAGCTGATTGTGACCTGCGCAACCGGCAGCATCAATGCGGCGTTTTGTCCGGGAGATACGGTGCTGCTTCTCGATCATATCAAGCTGGCGCTTGACAGCCCGGTGCGCGGCGAAAACCCGGACGATCTGGGAACCCGCTTTTTCGATATGACAACGGCGTACACGCCGTATCTTCGGGAAATAGCGAAACAGGCTGCCAAGGCGGCAGGAAAAACGCTGCATGAGGGCGTTTATGCCTACATGGGAGGGCCGCAGTTTGAAACGCCGGCCGAAATCCGCGCACTCCGCCTTTTGGGTGCGGATCTTGTGGGCATGTCCACAGTGCCGGAGGTGATTACGGCGGCGCACTGCGGTATGGAAGTGCTGGGGCTTTCCTGTGTGACGAATATGGCGGCAGGTATGGAAAACGGCGGCATGAACAAGCGCGTGATCGCCGAGGCCGAGCAGCGCGGCATGAAAAACCTTTGTGACATTTTATTACGGGTGGTGGATATGCTATGAAAAAAATAGCCAGCTTTACGGTCGATCACCGTAAAATCGGTGAGGGAATCTATCTCTCGCGCGTAGACGGTGATGTGGTAACCTACGATTTGCGGATGCGAAAGCCGAACAGCGGCGATCTGTTAACCAACCGTGCGATGCATTCGCTGGAGCATTTGATTGCGACCCTGGCGCGGAACAGTGAGATGGGGGATCGCATTATCTATGTGGGGCCGATGGGCTGCCAGACCGGTTTTTACTTTTTAATCAGGAATTTAGATCATGCCGAAAACCTTGCGCTGATCAAACGCATCTTTCACGACGCGGCCGCTTATCAGGGCGAAATGCCCGGAAACAGTGAGATCGAATGCGGCAACTATAAAAACCTGGATTTGGATGCGGCGCGGAATGAGGCAAAGCGCTATGAGCGCGTGATTCAAAATAAAACGGTGGAAGATCTGAGGTATCCGGAATGAAAGAAACGTTATGGATTCATGATGTGACGGCGGTCACCATGCAGGATGAATGCCCGGTGATCGAGCATGCCAACATTGTGATAGAGGGAAACAGAATTACCTATCTCGGTACAGAGCGCCCGGAGGGCAGCTTTGACCGCGAGATTGACGGCCGCGGCAAGGTGGCAATGCCGGGGCTGATTAACGCGCACACCCATACGGCAATGACGGTTCTGCGCAGTTATGCCGATGACATGAATTTGCAGGACTGGTTGTTTCAAAAGATATTTCCGTATGAGGATACTTTGACCGAGGATGTTGTCTATCGGGCCAGTATCAACGGCATTATGGAGATGCTGGCATCCGGGACGACTTGTTTTCATGATATGTACTTTTTTCAGGAGGAGACGGCGAAGGCGGCGAAGCTTCTCGGTATGCGCGGTGTACTCAATGAGGGAATCACCGACAGTGTGCTGGATAAGAAGCTGGAAAAAACCGAACGCCTTTTTAAAACCATAGAAAACAGCGGCGGCAGACTGCGGGTCGGTGTTTCGCCTCATGCGGTTTACACCTGCTCACCCGATACACTGCGGCGGTGCGCGGCCTTTGCAAAAGAGCACGGATTGCAGATTCACACCCACCTTTCCGAGACAAAAAAGGAAAACGTCGATTGTGAAAAAGAATATGGAATGAGTCCGACCGCCCTGATGGAGGAATGCGGCCTGATGGAGCGTCCGCTGGTGGCGGCACACGGTGTTTGGCTCTCGGAAAAGGATTTAGAAATTTTAAAAAAGCACGGTGCGGCCGTGGTGCATAACCCGGTGAGCAATCTAAAGCTTGCCTCCGGGGTTGCGGATGTGCCGGCGATGCGAAAACGGGGAATCACCGTTGCGCTGGGAACGGACGGCGCCTCCAGTAATAATAACCTGGATCTGTTTGAAGAGATCAAGCTGACCGGGATCTTGCACAAGGGGATTCACTATGACCCGACCCTGCTCCCTGCGTGGGAGGTTTTAAAGATGGCAACGGTCGGCGGTGCGCGCGCACTGGGATTTTCTGATCTTGGAATGCTAAAGACGGGATATTTGGCGGACGTGATTTTATTGGATTTTCACACGCCGCACTTTGTCCCCAATCATAATACGGTCGCAAATCTGGTCTATGCGGTGCGCGGCAGTGACGTTG
>CAVGTH010000036.1:3814-9835 GCA_963632045.1 Roseburia faecis
TTTGTACGATTGTAGACGGAAAAATCGTCTACACCAAAGAAGAAAAGGCAAAGTTTACCGCCGACCAAGTCGAGGCGGAGACGCTTTTTTATAAACTCTACCGGCCCGCGGTAGAGAAACGATAGATTCGCGGGCAGAAAGGCATGAAATGTATGGCACAAGTTGCAATTGTTATGGGTAGTAATTCGGATTTGCCGGTGGTAAAGGGTGCGATCGCACAGCTGAAAAAATTCGGCGTATCGTATGAGGCGCACGTAATTTCGGCGCATCGTACACCGTTTGCGGCAGAGCAGTTTGCCAAAGAGGCAAAAGAGAAGGGAATCAAGGTGATTATCGCGGCGGCAGGAAAGGCGGCGCACCTCGGCGGCGTGATTGCGGCCTACACCACCTTGCCGGTGATTGCGCTTCCGATTCGGTCTTCGTTGATGGACGGACTGGATTCGCTGCTTTCTATGGTACAGATGCCGTCCGGGATTCCGGTGGCTACGGTGGCGGTAGACGGCGCGGATAACGCAGGAATCCTGGCCGTGCAGATGCTGGCGCTCTCTGACGCGGATCTTTCCGATCAGCTGGAACGGTTTAAAGCGGATATGGCAAAGGCCGTACAGGAAAAGGACGCAAAATTACAAGAGGAATTAAAGAGCCTTTAGGGCAGAGAAACAGAAGGAGGAGTTATATCATGAGTCAGGCGTACAAAAACGCAGGAGTAGATGTAGAGGCAGGGTATCGGGCGGTCGAGCTGATGAAAAGCCACGTAAAGCGGACGAATATCCCCGGTGTTCTTTCCGGAATCGGCGGCTTTGGCGGCCTGTTTGAAATCGGAACGGGATATAAAAACCCGGTTTTGGTTTCCGGCACCGACGGCGTGGGAACAAAACTGAAACTTGCCTTTTTAATGGACAAGCATGATACGGTAGGACAAGACTGCGTGGCAATGTGCGTCAATGATATTGCTTGCGGCGGCGCAAAGCCGTTATTCTTCTTAGACTACATCGCGGTCGGCAAAAACGTGCCGGAGCGGGTTGCCGATATCGTAAAGGGCGTGGCGGATGGCTGCGTCAAGGCCGGTTGTGCCCTGATCGGCGGCGAGACGGCGGAGATGCCCGGATTTTATGACCCGGAGGAATATGATCTGGCCGGTTTTTCGGTCGGCATCGTCGATAAGGATCAAATCATTGACGGCTCTCGGTTAGAGCCGGGCAACGTGATTATCGGCGTGCAGTCCTCCGGCGTGCATTCCAACGGATATTCTCTGGTGCGCAAGATTTTTCAAATTGACGACAGTGCAGACTGCGTCAAGAGACTGAAAACGTATAGCGACGAACTCTCTATGACCCTTGGCGAGGCGCTTTTGACGCCGACCAAAATTTATGTAAAACCGCTGCTTGCTGCAATCGAAAAGGCAGATGTCCGCGCGGTATCACATATCACGGGCGGCGGATTTATCGAAAACATTCCGAGAATGCTGAAAGAGGGAACCAGAGCAAAAATTGAGAAAAACAGTTTTGACGTGCTGCCGATTTTTAAGATGCTGCAAAAGATGGGCGACGTGTCAGAGCGCGACATGTTTAATACTTATAACATGGGCATCGGCCTGATGCTGGCGGTTCCGAAAGATCAGGCAGACAGCGCCATCGCTGCGATTGAAGGAGAGGGCGAGAAGGCCTGTGTGGTCGGTGAGATTGTCGCCGGCGAAAAAGGAGTGGAGATATGCTAAGAATCGGTGTTTTGGTTTCCGGCGGCGGCACCAACCTTCAGGCGCTGATCGACGCGCAAAAGAGCGGTGTTCTGCATAGCGGAAACATCGTGACGGTGGTCAGCAATAAAGAGGGCGTCTATGCGCTGCAGCGCGCCGGGAACGCCGGGATTGACAGTAAAGTCATCACCAAAAAAGCCTGCGGCGGCAGCAATGCCGCACTGAGCCGCGCGATCTGCGATTATATGAAAGAGATGCAGGTCGATGTGATTGTGCTTGCCGGATTTCTGGCGATTTTAGAGGGCGAACTGCTGACCTGCTACCGGGATCGGATCATCAATATCCACCCGTCCCTGATTCCGTCCTTTTGCGGTGACGGATTTTACGGACTCAAGGTGCATCAGGCGGCGCTTGACTACGGTGTTAAGGTGACGGGCGCCACGGTGCATTTTGTGAACGAGGTGACCGACGGCGGTAAAATTATTATGCAAAAGGCAGTAGAAATTCAGGAAGGCGACACCGCCGAAACGCTGCAAAAGCGTGTGATGGAAGAGGCGGAATGGGTGATTCTGCCAAGGGCCGTTGAGACGGTTTGTAGCGATTTAGGCACAAGGAAGTAATCAAAGTCTGCACCGTAAGATAAAATTTTTTAAGAGTTGCAAACAGAAGGAGGAACGATATGAAGATCGATCTTTATGAGGAGTTAAAGAAGAACCCCTATCCCGGCCGCGGGATCATTCTTGGGAAATCCAAGGACGGCATGCACGCCGTTTTGGCATACTTTATCATGGGCAGGAGCGAGAATAGCCGCAACCGCGTTTTTGTTACCGACGGAGACGGCATCCGCACCCAGGCCTATGATCCGTCCAAAATGGAAGATCCGCACCTGATTATCTATGCGCCGGTACGGGTTTTGGGCAATAAGACCATCGTTACCAACGGTGATCAGACCGATACCATTTATGACTTGATGAATCAGCAGCTGACCTTTGAACAGGCGCTGCGTACCCGTGAATTTGAAGATGACGCGCCGAACTATACGCCCCGAATTTCCGGCATCGTGAAGATGACGGATCAGAATTTTAACTATGCGTTATCGATTTTAAAGAGTGCGGACGGCGACCCGTCCTCCTGCTTGCGGCATACCTTTACGTATCATAATCCGAAATCCGGCGAGGGTCATTTCATCCACACCTACCGCGGAGACGGAAATCCGCTGCCTTCCTTTGAGGGAGAACCGAAAAAAGTGGAGATTTCGGACGATATGGAGGCGTTTTCGCAGAATCTGTGGGAGAGCCTTAATGCGGACAACAAGGTTTCACTGTTTGTGCGCTATATTAATGTAAAAGACGGCAGCGTCCGCTCTAAGATCATCAACAAAAACGCCTGAAAGAGAGATAGTCCGAGTTTTCATTAAAACGTGAAATCTCGGCATCTTTCGGTCAGATATCAGAGAGGAGCAATACAATGAACGAACTGGAACTGAAATACGGATGTAACCCCAATCAAAAACCGGCCAGAGTTTTTATGGAACAGGGCGAACTGCCCTTTCAGGTTCTCTGCGGAAAACCGGGTTACATCAATCTGCTGGACGCCTTAAACGGCTGGCAGCTGGTTAAGGAACTCAAGGCGGCGACCGCACTCCCGGCGGCGACCTCTTTTAAGCATGTCTCCCCGGCCGGTGCAGCGGTCGGACTGCCGCTTTCCGATACCTTAAAAAAGATCTATTTTGTCGACGACAGTATCACCATGACGCCGCTTGCCAACGCCTACGCAAGAGCCAGAGGCGCGGATCGGATGTCCTCTTTCGGGGATTTTATCGCACTGTCGGACGTGTGCGATAAGGCAACTGCGCAGCTGATCGCAAAAGAAGTGTCGGACGGCGTGATTGCGCCCGGCTATGAGGAAGAGGCGCTTGCAATCTTAAAGGGAAAGCGGAAGGGCAATTATAATATTTTGCAGATCGATGAAAACTATGTTCCCGCTGAGATCGAGCGCAAACAGGTCTTTGGCGTCACCTTTGAGCAGGGCAGAAATGAACTGAAAATCGATGAAACGCTGCTCTCTGACATCGTGACGGAGAATAAGAGCATGTCGGAGGAACAAAAACGGGATCTGATGATTGCGTTAATCACCTTAAAATATACCCAGTCAAACAGTGTTTGCTATGTCAAGGACGGTCAGGCGATCGGCATCGGCGCCGGTCAGCAGTCCAGAATCCACTGTACCCGTTTGGCCGGCAACAAGGCCGATATCTGGTGGCTGCGCCAGGCACCGCAGGTGCTGAGCCTTTCATTTGTGGACGGAATCAAGCGTGCCGACCGCGATAATGCGATTGATGTCTATATCTCTGATGAATATGAGGACGTTTTGGCGGACGGCGTATGGCAAACGATCTTTAAGGAAAAGCCGCCGGTCTTTACCAAAGAAGAAAAACTGGCGTGGATTCAAAAAAATACGGGCGTGGCGCTTGGCTCTGACGCGTTCTTCCCGTTTGGCGATAACATCGAACGGGCGCATAAATCCGGCGTGACGGTCATTGCACAGCCGGGCGGCAGCATTCGCGACGACCACGTCATTAAAACCTGCAATCGGTTTGGGATGGCAATGGCGTTTACCAAGATTCGTCTGTTCCACCATTGATGTTAAGAAGCAGTGCCGGCCAATCATGAAAGAAAAGGAGAGAAAATGATGAATATTTATCAGTTGTCTGAATTGTCCGAAGAAAAGAAGAATTTTATTTTAAAGCGTGCAGAAATTGATATTTCCGAGCATATGAAGCTTGCCAAAGAAGTTTCTGACGATATCCGCGTGCGCGGTGACGAGGCGGTGCTTGCGTACACCGAAAAGTTTGACCGCGTTACGCTGCGCCGGGATCAGATGAAGGTTCGCCCGGAGGAGATTGAGGCAGGCTATCATCGGCTGGACGAAAAAACCAGAGAGGCCATCGCCTATGCGGCGAAGAATATTCATAACTTTCATGAAAAGCAGCTGCCGGAGGAAATGTGGTTTACCGAGGTGGATAAAGGCCTGATGGTCGGCGAAAAAACAACGCCGATCGTGGACGTCTGCCTTTATGTGCCGCGCGGCAAGGGCAGCTTTCCTTCCGTTTTGCTGATGCTGGGAATCCCGGCCAAGGTTGCCGGCGTAAAAAAGATTGTGGTTGTCACACCGCCGAACGAAAAGGGTGAGGTTGATGACGCTATTTTGGCCGCAGCCAAGATCATCGGCATCGATGAAATTTATAAGGTCGGCGGAATCCAGGCGGTTTCGGCGGTTGCCTTCGGTACCGAGACCATCCCGAAATGCCATAAAATCATCGGGCCGGGCAACGCCTATGCAACGGCGGCAAAGCGCGTACTGGCAAATTATATTGACGCCGGACTTCCGGCAGGACCGAGTGAGTGTATCATTCTGGCAGACGAGAAGGCAGACCCCGAAAAGGTGGCGCTGGATTGGATGATTGAGGCGGAGCACGGCCCGGATTCTGCGGCGCTTTTGGTGACGCACAGCCGGGAACTGGTTGAAAAGGCAGCAGAGGTTGTGGCGCGGCAGCTCACCAAAATTTCCGATAAACGCCGCGAATTTGTCACCACCAATTTTAATACTTACGGCGGTGCGATCATCACCGAAAGCCTGGAACAGAGCATTGATTTTGTCAACGAGTACGCGCCGGAACATATGGAAATCATGACCGAAAAGCCGTTTGATATCCTGCCCAAGATTCAAAACGCAGGCGAGATCTTGCTCGGCGACTATACCCCGGTCACCCTCTGTAATTTTGTACTCGGTCCCAACGCAATTCTGCCGACCGGTCAGTTTGCAAAGACCTATTCCAGCGTGTCCGTTTTTGACTTTTTAAAGCGTTCTTCGGTCGGCTATGCAAGCAAAGAGGGTTTTGAGCGTGTGCGTGATTATGCATACCGGATTGCAACCGTCGAGGGCTTTGACACCCACGGCCTGGCCGTCAAAGAAAGAAAGTAGAAACTTTGCAGAAAGGAAATAATCCGTTTTAACGAGAGCAAGGAGCTGATACCGATGAGCAAAACAATTTGTGTAAGCCGTAAAACAACCGAATCCTCGATTCGGGTGACGATTGAAAAGAGCGCGGTGAAACCGGATTACCGCAAGAAGATTCAAACGCCGCTTCCTTTTTTAAATCACATGATCGAGCATATCGTCTGGCGTGCCGCGCTGAATATTGCAATCGAGATGGAACTGGACGAATTTTCTTTAACGCATCTGGTCTGTGAGGACGTGGCAATGACGCTGGGAAAGGCGGTCGGCGAATATGTCGCGACAAATGCCGTGAGCGGCTACGGCAC
>CAVGTH010000036.1:9845-16608 GCA_963632045.1 Roseburia faecis
GGCAAAGGCCACGGCGGCGATTTCGTTTGAGGATCGGGCATATCTGGGCTTTAGCAGCAAGGTTTCTTATGATGAGATGGTCGAGGGCATGCCGGCGGAGGAGCTTATCACCTTTTTGGACGGGTTTGCCCAGGGGGCGCGCTGCACATTGCATTTGGATATTGAAAAGGGCGCAAACGGTCACCATATCTGGGAGGCGGCCTACCGCGCTTTCGGCATCGCGCTGGGCGCGGCGCTCAGTGAGGACGAGAGCCGCAGAGGACTGACCTCCGGCGTAGCAGGGAGGGTGGTCTATGAAGTTAAAGCGCAGTGAGATTGATACCATCATCTTTGATATGGACGGCGTAATCACCAAGGAGATGACCTACTGGCAAGCGGCGGCGCTGACCGTGTATGAACTGTTCTACAGTCACCGGTATTACGGAACGCAGGACGTGGATCGTGCCTGGTGTAAAAAACGGGTGGATCAGATTTACCAGACCGTGTTTTGCCATGGAAGGACGGTGCGCGCCATCAAACGCCTTGGCGTAAACACCAACTGGGATCTTGCCTATGTGGTGTTTTGCGTGGCAAAGTACCTGGATCCGACCCTTAGCACCTTTGAAGAATGGCATTTTCAGTCGGTGTGCCTGTTTATTGAAAACATGGCGGTGCAGCCGCCGGAATTATATGTCGGCGTCGAGGGTCTGCTGGCAACAGCGGTTTCGGCTGAGCCGGGCAGCTTTCGCCGCAGTGAGGGAAAGCTGTGGCACCAGCTTATGGACTGTTTTCAGGCGTGGTACCACGGCGACGACGAGGTAGAAGGCCTTAAAATGGGTGAAGAACCGCTCTTTCCTTTGCCGGATATTAAAAAGACTCTGTCTGCGCTGAAAGACGCCGGGTTTCGGCTGGGCGTCGGCACCGGCAGACCGATGGACGAGATTGTGCATCCTTTAACCATGTGGGGGCTGGATTCTTATTTTGATGCGGACTGCTGGACGACCTACGATCAGGTGGCTGCGGCGGAGGAAAGCCTAAAGAGCAAGGAACCCCTTGCAAAGCCGCACCCGTTTGTCTTTTTAAAGGCAGCGTTTGGCAGCGAGTTTGACGATGCGCAGATTGTCGCGGGCGAAGTCCCAAAAGAGCGCTGCTGGCGCGTCCTGGCGGTCGGCGACGCGGCCAGCGACCTGCTCTCCGCCAAGGCCGGCGGTTTACGCTTTGCGGCGGTGCTGACCGGTGTTGAGGGCGAAGCGGCGCTGGACTATTTTCAAAAAAATCATGCGGACATGATTTTGGATTCTGTTTTGGATTTAAAAGCGGAAGATGAGACTGAAATCGGAAAAAAGGCTTGACAAAATTCATAAAATGAAATATAATGAAAAAAATAAATATCAGATCATACTTAAGGGAGTAGTTGAAAGCGCCCCGTCAACATCACGGTGAAAGCCTGGCGGGATGCACCCGTGCGGTAACAAGACTTTCGTATGATCGCATTTTCATGCGGTCATAAGAAGGTCTTTTTCTTTTACGATCGCAAAGAGAGGAGCATTTACCATGGAGTACTATCGGCAAAGCGGCGAGGCAGCCATGCAGACGCTGCAAACCAAAAGAGACGGTCTGTCTCAAACGGAGGCAGAAAAACGGCAGGAGCGCTATGGCAAAAACAAGCTGGAAGAGGGCAAGCGCAAGGGCGTGATGCAGGTCTTTATCGAACAGTTTAAAGACCTTTTGGTGTTTATCCTGATTGCGGCCGGTGTGATCTCGATGTTCTCCGGCCAGATGGAGAGCACGCTGGTTATCTTTGCCGTGCTGATTTTAAATGCGGTATTGGGAACCGTGCAGTATTTTAAAGCGGAAAAATCACTGGACAGCCTAAAAGAACTGTCCGCACCGTCGGCGCATGTGCTGCGCGACGGAAAACAGGTGCAAATCCCGTCTGAGGATTTGGTACCGGGCGACATTTTGATTTTAGAGGCCGGCGATTTGGTGACGGCGGACGCGCGGATCATTCAAAACTTTTCGATGAAAGTCAACGAAAGCTCGCTGACCGGGGAATCGGAGCCGGTGGAGAAAAAGGAAGGCGTGATCGAAAAAGAGGACGTTCCGCTGGGCGATCGGATTAACATGGTATTTTCCGGTTCGTTAGTGACCTATGGCCGCGCCGTTGCCGTGGTGACCGAAACGGGCATGCAGACGCAGCTTGGCAAGATTGCCGGATTGATGAATCAGACCGCGCAGCGCAAAACCAGTCTGCAAGTCAGCCTGGATCAGTTCAGCCAGCGGCTGGCAATTTTGATTATGGCAGTCTGTCTGGTGGTCTTTGGTCTGTCGCTGTACCGCCGGATGGAGATTTTGGACGCACTGCTCTTTGCGGTTGCCCTGGCCGTTGCGGCAATTCCGGAGGCGATGGGCTCGATTGTCACCATCGTGCTCGCGATGGGAACGCAAAAAATGGCAAAAGAAAACGCGGTCATCAAGCAGCTGAAATCAGTAGAGAGCCTGGGCAGTGTATCGGTGATTTGTTCCGATAAGACCGGAACGCTGACCCAAAATTGTATGACGGTACAAAAGCTTTACGACGGTGAAAAATGCTTTACGGCAAAGGAACTTGACCTGCTCCACCCGGCGCAGTATATGCTGATGAAAGAGGCGGTTTTGGTTAACGACGCCCATATCACAGAGGACGGCGAAATCGGCGACCCGACCGAAACGGCGCTTTTGCGGATGGCAGAGGAATGGGGCATTGACACGGCAGAGTACCGTAAGCTGCATCCAAGAATTGCCGAAATCGCTTTTGATTCGGATCGAAAGCTGATGAGTACCCTGCACAAAATGGACGGCGAAAACGTGCTTTGCACCAAGGGGGCCGTGGATGTTCTGCTTCCGCGCGCCGCGCATATTTTGACGCCGGATGGCAAAGTCCCCATGACGGAAGAGCAGAAAGAGGCCATCTTAAAGACGAACCGGGAACTGTCGGATCAGGGACTGCGCGTACTTTGCTTTGCAATCCGTAAGGTGGGCGATGCCGAGTCTCTGACGGTTTCCGACGAGACGGATTATACCTTTGTCGGGCTGATTTCTATGATGGATCCGCCGCGCGAAGAGGCAAAAATTGCGGTTGCCGATGCAAAAATGGGCGGCGTTAAGACGGTTATGATTACCGGGGATCATAAGGTGACCGCCTCTGCAATCGCGAAACAACTGGGCATTTTAGAGCCGGGAACGCTGGCGGTGGATGGCAGCGAACTGGACGCCATGTCAGAAGAAGAATTTTCAGAAAAGGTTGAAAATATCCGGGTTTATGCCAGAGTTTCGCCGGAGCATAAGATCCGTATCGTGGATATGTGGCAGAAGAAAGGAAAGATCGCTGCCATGACCGGTGACGGCGTGAACGATGCGCCGGCGCTGAAGCAGGCGGATATCGGTATCGCGATGGGCAAGGTCGGTACCGAGGTTGCAAAGGATGCGGCCGATATGATTTTGACCGATGACAACTTTGCGACCATTGTCAAGGCCATTGTGTACGGCCGAAACATTTATGAAAATATCCGCAACGCGATTTTGTACTTGCTGGCCGGCAACGCGGCAGGAATCCTGTGTGTGCTGATGACATCGATTTTGGGAATGCCGGTTCCGTTTTTGCCGGTGCATCTGTTGTTTATCAACCTTTTGACCGATAGTTTGCCGGCCATTGCCATCGGTATGGAACCGGCCGGAAAAGGTCTGCTGCGTCGTCCGCCGCGCGATCCGAAAGCATCGTTTTTAAATAAAGAAACCATGATTCGGATTTTGCTCCAGGGCGTGTTGATCGGTGCTTGTACCATGGGTGCCTACTTTAAGGGACTTCAAGTCAGCGCGGCACTGGCAAGCACCATGGCGTTTGCAACGTTAACGCTGGCAAGGTTACTGCATGGGTTTAACTGCCGCGCCGATGCGTCCATCGTGCGTCTGCGCTTGCGCTCGAACCCATACAGCATCGCAGCCTTTTTTGCCGGCGCCGTTTTGCTGGCCGCCGTTTTGCTGATTCCGGGGCTTGAGACGCTCTTCTCGGTTGCGGCGATGAATGCGATGCAGCTTGGCTGGATTGTATTGCTTGCCGTGATTCCGACCTTGTTGATTCAGGGCTGGAAGATGCTTTGTGAAAGAAAGAATTAACAATACGGGCGATGCGCATGTGCGCACCGCCCGTATTGTTAAGCTTTGGTAATGGAAATGGTGACTTTTTCGCCGTTAATGTTCCATTCCTTTGTGGATTCCGCTTTCTGTTCCACAATCGTTTCAGCCAGCAGCTGCGCCTTGATTTCTTCTTCAAAATCAGCGATGACCGCTTTCAGCTTGTCGCTGCCAAAGTAGCAGACGTGAATGTGATCGGTGACTTCAAAGCCGCTGTCCTTGCGCATGGTCTGTACCTTGCTGATAAATTCACGTTCAAAGCCTTCGGCAATCAGCGCGTCAGTCAGATTGGTGTCAAGAACCACCGTAAAGCCCTGATCGCTTGTCGAAACAAAGCCGTCCTTTTGCAGCGTTTCGATCAGGACGTCCTCCTTGCCGATCGAAACTTCGGTGCCGTCTACCGTAAGGGTCAGCGGTTCGCCGCTGTTTAACTGATCCATCACGGCCGCGCCGTCCATTTTTGCAATCTCGTCAAAGATGGGGCGCATCAGCTTGCCGTACTTCGGACCTACGGTGCGCATCTGCGGTTTAAAGTGATAGGTGATAAAGTCGCTTGCCTGGTTGGTAAAGGCAACCTCTTTGATATTTAATTCCTCTAAGATAATATCGTTATAGGCGGCATTGACCTTGTTTTCCGTCTGGATATACAGCTTAGAAAGCGGCTGGCGGTTTTTGATATTGGCCTCGTTCCGGCAGGCACGACCCAGCATCACGATCTTGCGGATTGCGTCCATCTCCTGCTCGATTTCGGGGTTGTCAAAGTCTGCCTGCGCCTTGGGGAAATCGCAAAGGTGTACACTCTCCGGGGCGGATGCGTCAACCGAGAGTACCAGGTTCTGATAAATCTCCTCTGTCATGAAGGGGATAAAGGGTGCGCATACCTTAGAGAAGGTCACCAGCGTGGTATAAAGCGTCATGTAGGCGGCAATCTTATCCTCGCTCAGCGCGCTGCCCCAGAAACGGCCGCGGCAGCGGCGCACGTACCAGTTACTCAGTTCATCGGTAAATTCGGTAATCGCACGGGTCGCCTCGGTGATGTGATAGCTGCCGAGGTTTTTGTCCACATCGTCAATCACATGGTTGAGTTTTGACAAAATCCAGCGATCCATAACGGTCAGCTTGCAATCTTCAAGACGGTACTTGGTCGGATCAAACTGATCGATTTCTGCGTACAAAACATAGAATGCATAAGTGTTCCAGAGTGTGCCTAGGAACTTGCGCTGGGATTCGGACACGTTCTTGGCAGAGAAGCGGTTCGGCAGCCAGGGCGCTGAATTGGAGTAAAAATACCAGCGCACGGCGTCACTGCCCTGTGCGTTTAAAATATCCATCGGCAAAATCACGTTGCCCTTGTGCTTGCTCATCTTAACGCCCTTATCGTCCTGGACGTGACCTAAGACAATGACGTTTTTATAGGGTGCCTTATCAAAGAGCAGGGTAGAAATCGCCATCAGGGTATAGAACCATCCGCGCGTCTGATCGACGGCCTCACTGATGAAGTTTGCCGGGAAGTTCTCCTCAAACTTTTCTTTATTTTCAAACGGATAATGCCACTGTGCAAACGGCATCGAGCCGGAGTCAAACCAGCAGTCGATCACCTCCGAAACACGGGTCATTTCGCCGCCGCATTCCGGGCATCGCAGCTTGACCTGATCGACATAGGGCTTGTGCAGTTCGATATCCTCCGGGCAGTTGATGCCCATTTCCTTTAATTCCTGAATCGAGCCGATCACGTGGCGGTGTCCGCAGCCGCATTCCCAGATCGGGAGCGGCGTTCCCCAATAGCGGGAGCGGGACAGACCCCAGTCGATGATGTTTTCCAAAAAGTTGCCGAAACGGCCGTGCTTGATATTATCGGGCAGCCAGTTTACGGTTTCGTTGTTCTTTAAAAGCTGATCGCGCACGGCGGTCATCTTGATAAACCAGGTGTCGCATGCATAGTACAGCAGCGGCGTGTCGCAGCGCCAGCAGAACGGATAGCTATGCTCAAAGGGAATCACGGCAAAGCACTGATTGCGCTCCTTTAAATCGCGGATCACCAGCTTATCGGTGTCCTTGACAAAAAGGCCGCTCCATTCCCCGGTTTCGGGGACAAACTTACCCTGGGTATTGACATGGCAGATAAAGGGCAGGCCGTTTTCTTTGCAGACTCTGGAGTCGTCCTCACCAAAGGCCGGTGCGATGTGGACGATACCGGTACCGTCGTCCATGGTAACATAGTTGTCGGCAATGATATAATAGGCCTTGCCGTCCGGCTTGATAAAGGTGTAGAGCGGCTCGTATTCCATGCCGCAGAGGTCGGTGCCGCGGTAGGTTTCGATCTCCTGTACCTCGGCATCGCCAAAGACGCTCTTTATAAGTGCCTTAGCCAGGATATAGGTGCTGCCGTCCTCGGCCTGTACCTTCACATAGGTCTCGCCGGGGTTGACGCAGAGCGCAACGTTAGAGGGCAGCGTCCAGGGGGTCGTCGTCCATGCCAGGATATATTCATTTTCCTTGTTCGGAATCTTAAACTTTACAATCAGAGAATTCTCTTTTACGTCCTTATAGCCCTGTGCGACCTCATGGCTGGAAAGCGAGGTGCCGCAGCGCGGACAGTAGGGCATAATCT
>CAVGTH010000037.1:0-16525 GCA_963632045.1 Roseburia faecis
AATAGCCTTCAAGGGTTATTCCCTATTTTTTTGCCAATTATTATTTTACACTAATCGATATTTTCAGCAAAGTGTCCTGTTGTGGCAATCTCTGCCTGGTAGTTATGCCTGAAGAAGGATAACCGACACTTTTGACCATTTGCCCCTTATGTCTATTAATTTTTTAAAAACTATATTTTTTAGGTGGTAAAATCAACAAAAATAATGCGGTCGGAAAATCTTCTGCAATTTTCCGACAATTATAAAAAGGCTCCCTTGTGTAAAGGGAGCTGTCAACGGAGTTGACTGAGGGATTGTTTAACTTCATTATCAACAAATATACACACTCCGTCAAAGTTTTTGTTTATATCAAGATTTGATATTCTTATAACTTTTAAACCATATTGTTCTAAAAACTCTGTTCTCAAAGTATCTTTTTCTATTTCTTTGTCCTCATAATGCTGCGAGCCATCCAATTCAATGACGAGATTTGCTTTGGCACAATAAAAATCAACAATATATTTCCCTATAACTTTTTGTCTTATAAACCTAATAGGGTATTTTCTTAAATAATCATACCAAAGGTGTTTTTCTTCTTTTGTCATATTATTTCGTAGTGCTTTTGCAAGCGGTACAATTTCTTTATTGTGTTTATAGTTCATTACAATCCCTCCGAGTTGCGTGCGCCCCAAGGGCACTTCTTCGCTTTGCTCAGGGCGCTCTGCAACTCACCTCCCTTTACACAAGGGAGGCTTTTGATAGTGCTCCTTATAGATTATACTATCATTTTTAACGCTTTTAGTCAACACAATTGAAAATGTATAACTTCAAAATCTTTATGAGTTTAGGGCGAAAAGTTTGTTTCACAGAAAATCGAGTTATAGGCCGCAAATCATTTTAGAAAAAAAGGCATCAAAAAAAGCCCTGCGCGATACAGGGCTTTCTTCTAGGAGGCGCTTTTGATGCGGCAGGGATAGGAAATCTGGCCGATGACATCATCCTCGCTGACGGAATCGGGAAGTTCCAGCGTAAAGCGGTAATTTCTTCTCTGATCTTCGCCGCGCTCCACCGCGACGTCGGTCACACTGATCCCCATGCGCGCAAGGCAGGCCTTGATGCGGATCTGATAATCTTCTTCGTCCACGCCGTCAATCAAAAGCCGCCGGCTTTTTGACGCTTGCAGCCATTTAAAATTCCGATGCAGCAGAATTTGCGAGGCCACCACAATCAGGGTTGCCGCCGCGCCCAGTACGTACATGCCGGCGCCGATTGCCATGCCAATTCCGGCGGTTGCCCAGATTCCGGCCGCCGTAGTCAGTCCCGTAATCGAACTTTTATGCACAAAAATCATGCCTGCACCCAAAAAGCCGATGCCGCTCACAACCTGTGCAGCAATCCTGGCGCCGTCCGCGCCGCGCATACCGAGTTCCCCTGCCGAAGTGTCCGAAAATCCGTATTTGGAAATCACCATCATCAGCGCTGCGCCGACTGCGACAATGCAGTGGGTGCGGATCCCGGCGCTTTTGGATCGGTTCAGCCGCTCCAGTCCGATTACCGCGCCGCAGATTCCGGCCGCGACCACGCGCAGTGCCAGCAGCAGCTGGAATATCTGAAATTCACCGATTGACACGTTATCCTCTCCTTTTCCCCTATAATTCCACCTATTGTATCATAGTATGGAGAAAAGTCAAGACCCGCCACTGTTTTTTGTAAAATGCGCAAAATTTCTTTCCCTTCATATAGTAAAGGGAGGGGGTGATAAAAAATGGCAACAAAAATTTTTGTTGACGCCGGACACGGCGGCGCGGATCCCGGCGCGGTCGGCAACGGCGTGACAGAACAGGCAGTCAATTTAAACGTCGCAAACGAACTCGCAAGGCTGCTGCGTGAGGGCGGTTATCAGGTCAAGCAATACCGCACCACAACAACCGAAAACGTTCTTCCCGGAAAGAATGATGATCTGAGCAACCGTGCCAATATGGCAAACACATGGGGCGCGGACTATTTTATCAGCATTCATACCAACAGCTCGCCAAACCCGGCCGCAAACGGGTTTGAGGCATATGTATATCGGCTGGGCGGTACGTCTGAGGCGTTGGCACAGTCCATTGTAAGCAGCGTTGTCCGTCAGCTTGGCTCTAAGGATAACGGCGTTCATGCGGCAAACTTTGCCGTGCTGCGCCGCACCAGAATGCCGGCAACGCTCTTGGAACTCGGTTATCTGGGCAATCCGACCGAGGCACTCAATTTAAACAGTCCGGCATGGCAGAGGGCGGTTGCAAAGGCAATCTATGACGGAATTTATGCATTTGTAAAGCCGTAAAAGATGTTCTGAGGCTGCGGCAAGCCGCCGCAGCCTCAGAATAAAGACACTATCTGACAATCAGCATCTCCTGTACAACATCGTTATAAACCTTTAAGAACAACCGTGCCTCGTTGCCGGTTTCAAAGATTTCGATATCGGCAGCCGATACCACCTGAATGTCGCTCTTGCTCCGGTTGGAGTCATACAGATATACCGTAGCATCCCCGGTTGCAAAGTTGTAGATTTTTCCGTTCACCGTCATGTTGACACTGCCGCTGAACTTCTTGGTGACGCGTCCGTATACGGTCGTCAGATCGCTGGTTACCTCACTGACAAATTCCGTATCCTTGGCGCTGCTGTCAAACAGAAGGGTGATGCCGTCAATCTCGCCGCGGATGTTGGTCCGATACTGAATAACGTCGCCCTTGGTGAGCACACCGCCGTCGTCCTTACCCTTGTGCAGGATGGTCTTGTCGGCCGCAATCAGGTCAACTTCCTTTCCGCCCTGCCAGCCGTAAACGCGGTCGGTATCTTCATAGTTTTCGTTTTGCGTTGCGCTGACGTGATCCACAATCAGAACCGGAGATTCCGGCGCCGTAATACCGGTCGAGTTGGTAATAACAATCACCTTTGCCTCATAGTTCTCCTGCAGGTCATAGACAATGGCGTCATAAGCGCTGTCGTTTGACAGGGTCGACTTGGTACGAACCGAATACTTGTCAGTATCCGTGCCGGATTCCTTGGGGATATCAAAGATGATCGTACTGTCGGTTACGCCGACGCTGCCAAGCTTTGCGGACGCGGACTTGTAAACCATGTCGCTTCTGCTGATGTTTTTGGTAAACTCGTTGATGTTCGGTGCGCCGGAGGCCGTGTTGTCAACGGCCAGTTCAATGGCATTGATGTCGCCGCTGCTGTTGGTCTCGTACATAATCAGCTGCGGTACCACCGTGCCCTCGCCGTTTAAGGTGTTTACGACTGTTTTCGGCTCCTGTCCGTATTTATCGTTGAGACGCATCTTGGTGGTACTGTTCATGACCTTGGTTTCGCCGCCGGCCGTAAACAGTTTAAACTGTGCCGTCGTGTCAAAACCGTCATTCATGGTTGCGCCAACCAGATAAGCGTACTTCTTGACTGCATCCTGATCGTTGTCTGCAACTGCATTCTTGTCGACTGCCGCGATCTTATCCTCGATGTCAAAATAGAAGGTTCCCTTGTCGCGGAGTGCGATCTCGTTCGGGTAACTGTCTGCCTTTTTATAAAGCTCGCTGCCGCTGCCGATCCGATAACCCTCTTCCGTGGACTCGGTAATCATACCGTTTCTGGAGGCGTCCGAAACATAACCTTTAATCAGTTCCTTATCGTCACTGATGGTGTAAGAAATGACGTTCCATTCTTTCAGGTCGCCGACATTGATTTCGGCACCGTCCTTAATTAGGCTGAACAAAACAGTATCCTGATTCTCGTCAAAGACGAGCGAGCCGTTCAGATATTTGTCGGTGACTCTGCCGGTCACGGTAGACACGGTGTCGACAACCAGATTGCTGATATGATTTGCAAAAATAATTTCATACGAGCCGTTGGTATCTGCATCCAGCAGAATGACATTACCTGCTGACGGCTTTAATTCTTCCTCGGTTACGCCGGTCTTATATTTTCCGTTATAGATATAGATGGCATCCTTTGCGATGGTTGCCGTCTTGGTGCGGGTGTCGTTCTGCGCGCCCCAATATTCAAAGGTGCGGCTTCCGTCGTCCGCTGTGCCTACGGCAACAATGTCGTCTGCATGAACCGTGACGGACTTGTTCTTATTTTGCTGTACCCGTACATCAATCAGTGTTTTATCATCGGTCTTTTTGTCAATCCGGGCATAATACAGTACGTTGTAGCCAAGCAGCTGCTTTGCCTGCGTGTCGCCCTCGCGGTATTGCTTTTCGTCAATCATAACTTTGTCTTTATCGGTGGTGCCGGTTCCGTTCAGCGCGGTTTCGGCCGTGCCGGTAATCTGACCATAACCCTTTTCAACGTTTAAACGGTCATAAAGCAGCGTCTTGTCGACCACTTCATAGGTTGCGTTGGTGCCGTAGCCGACCTGTTCCATCAAATTGACGGTCAGGGCGTTAAAGACCAGCTGTGCAATGTCGCCGCGCGTTGCCGGCTCGGTTGCTGTGCCGCTGATGCCGCGCAGCAGCTGATTGCTGGACGCCGTGTACATATAACCGGTCGGATAACCGCCGCGTTCCTCTGCCGCCGGCTCATAACCTAACGCACGTACAATGATGGTAACTGCCTCCTGCAGCAGGACGTTGTCGTCCGGACGGTAGGTGCCGACATCATCGCCGATGACCATACCCTGCTGATCGGCAACGTTGATGGCGCCGGTTGCCCAGTGATCGCTCGCCACATCCGGGAATTTTGTGGCGCCGGTGGAACTTTTTGCAATGTCCTCCAGTCCAACAGAGTAGACCGCTACCTTTGCCATCTCACTGCGGATGATCGGATCCGCCGGACGAAACGCGCCGCTTTCGGCATCGCCGACCATAATCCCCAGTGCGCCGAGCAGCTCGGCTGCCTCTTCATACTCGGTTCCGGCAATGTCCGGTGCCAGTGTGATCCGGCTGGTGCTGTAACGTGAGAGTGCCGGTTCTTCCGACACGGGCTGCGCCGCCATGCCGTTATACTTAGAACTGTTTTCGACTAAATTGGTTCGTATTCCGTTTGCAATGTCTAAGGTACCGTCGGTATTGGTGCCGTCAAAACTGCGAATATCCGCCATTTGGCCGGCGTTTTGGTTTTGCGGCACGGTGCTCCTTACCGATCCGCCGTAGGTTTCCTGCGGATACGGATTGCCTTCACCGTCGCCGGAGACATACTGACTGTCCTCCGTATAAACAGAGGCCTCGTCGATGGCTTCGTCGGCAAAGGCCGAGGTTACGCTGATTCCGCTGATGATAAAAACGGCAAGCAGCATAGAGATCCATTTTTTATACATATTTTTTCCTCCTCTACCAGATGAATTTTGATGCTTTTTGCATTGTAGATTTTTGTATTTTTACGCATTTATTTTGTGCAGAGGAAGAAAAATTACACCGCAAACATTATGGCAGGAGTGGTAAAAAAAGTTTACAAATTTTTTATGATTATTTTAGGACAACCCCTTGAATTATAAAAGTAGATATGGTATATTAAATTTGAATAAGTAGAATATGATGTGTTTTTTATAAAAATATGATGGAATACAGGAGGAATGTAATTATGAAAAAACGCAGACTTTTATCTTGTGCGCTAAGTCTCAGCGTTGCGCTGGCGTCCATGACCTCTGTGGTTTCGGCGCTCAGCTTTAATGATGTCGAAAACGACACCACGGTTTCCTGGGCTCGTGCCTCAATTGAAAAAATGACCGAGGCCGGCTATATCAAGGGCTATGAGGACGGCACCTTTAAGCCTTACCGTTCGATCTCTAAGATGGAATGCCTGCTTTTGATGTCCCGTATGCTTGGTGTGGAAGAGGATAGCTGCGCCGACATCGTCAGTGCGGCAAAGACCGCCTATGACGGCACGGTCAGCAAGTATAACACGTCTTATAAGACGGAGCTTTGCTACTTAATGTATCTGGGCGTTTTAAACGAGAACGATCTGGTCGCTTATGCCTCCTCCGCAAACGCCAATACGGAGCTGCTCCGGCACCAGGCTGCGATTTTGATGGCAAAGATGCTGGGCGAGAACACCAATGCGTCTGCCTACAATGCATCGACGCCCACCTATGCGGATAACGCGGCGATTCCGACCGCATCAAGACCGTATGTAGAGTATGTGACGGCGCAAAAGCTGATGAACGGTATGGACGCCAACGCAGAGGGCAAGCCGCAGTTTTCACCGGTGACCTCTCTGACCCGTGCACAGATGGCAACCCTGCTCTCGCGTATGATTGACCGGGTCAACAAGTACGTATACACCGGCACGGTTGAGAGCGTGGATTTAGACAACAATGTCATCAGCGTGACCCAAAAGAATGACACGCGTGAGCGTGATCTCGGCGCGGACGCCATTGCCAGAGTGGACGGCGATACGATCCTTCTGAAGAACCTTACCAAGGGCAGCGAGGCGACTTTTGTTGAACTTGGCGGACATGTGCAGCTGATTCATGTTACCAAGGCCGGCAGCGGTGAGGATACGCCCGATACCCCGACCACCGACGGCACAGTTGTTTACGCCAAGGTAACGCAGCTTGCCGAATCATCCTCCGGAAAGCGGATTACCCTTGCCGATACAGAAGATTCGGAAAATACCGCGACTTATACGGTTGCATCGGACTGCGCATTTTTGATTAAGGGCTCAAAGGCCGGCTATGCCGATATCAAAAAGAATGACCTGGTTAAGGTGGTTGTAAAGAGCGGCAAGCTGAGCTCGGTGGAAGTTGTAGAAAAGACCCTGACGGTGGAAGGAACGCTGACAGAACTTGAATTTGATGAAGAAAATCACGTTTATCTCACGGTAGAAAGCACCGCTGACGGTGAACAAAAGTATGTGGTATCTTCGCTCGGCGCAAAGTTAAAGCGTGACGGCGAAACCGCAGAATACCGCGAACTGGCTGCCGGCGACAAGGTAACCATGACGCTGACCTCCGGTAAGATTACCGACATCAGTGCGACAAGCTCTTCGGTAAAATTCAGCGGCGTTTTGAGCGAAATTATCATTGCGTCAAAACCGTCTGTTACCATTATGATTGACGGAAAAGAACAAAATTATAAGCTGCGCAGCGATGCAAAAATTAAAATCAAGGGTGCAGACGCAACCATCTACGATTTACGGCCGAACATCACGGTAACCGGTACCCTGGACGGATCTGAGATTAAGACGCTTTCCGCATCTGCGATTGTTACCAACGAAAAGGGCGAGTTCAGCGGCACGGTAACCGGTGTGAACACGACCTATAAGGTGATTACCGTAACAGACGAGTCCGGCAATACGCAAAGCGTATACTACAGCAGCAAGACCACGTTCTTAAAGACGTCCGGCTCTACGGCGACCTCCCGCGATATCGAAAAGGGTGCAACCCTTTCCATCACCGGCGCGGAGAACAACGGCGTATTTGAAGCCACCATTATTATCATTAAATAACAAACGAAATGGAAAAAGGCCGCGCAGTTTTCCGCGCGGCCTTTCAGACTGTCGAAAAAGGCGTGAAATCGGCGAAAAATTTCATTGCCGCGCCGCCGTGGTAGGCATGGCGGAACAGGGGACGGCGATCAGATCAAAATGAAATTTTTCGCGAAATAGGTTAATCGACACGCTCAAGGCCGCGCGGAAAACTGCGCGGCCTTTTTTGTATGATTCGGTGTAATTTATAAATTTTATTTTGTCAAACGATATTGTGTTCGGCTAATTCTTTTCCTCCTGTTTGATTGCGCTGCGGTAGTGACCGGGCGCCACGCCCTCCAGCCGCTTAAAGGTATTGCTGAAATAATAGATATCCGAAAATCCAACGGCCTCTGCGACCTTGGTGACGGAGTATCCGTCGCGGAGCAGCTGCTTTGCCTGAAAAATGCGCAGCGAAATCAGGTAGTCAATGGGCGAATGTCCCGTTGCGGCGCGAAAGATGGCAGAAAAATGGGACGTGCTGAGTCCGACTGCCGCTGCAAGGGAAGAAAGCGTCAGCTTTTCGGGATAGTGCGCCGCCATATATTGTGCGGCCTGCTGCGCTTTGCGGCGGCTGCTGTAACTGACGCGGCTGTCGTCACAGGCAAACGCCGCAAGCGACAGAATTTCAAGCAAGGTTTCGCGCAGCTTTGCCTTTTGCCAGTTTTTGCCGGTCAAAAAGTTCTGATGCAGCCGTTCAAACAAGGTCATAAACCGTTGATGCAGCGCGGTATCATCAATGGATTTTATAAGCGGAAAGGGAAACGAAACGGGTCGGATACTCCAGGACTCATCAGTATAAAGATAAAGCGGCTGCGCCGCCTGAAAATTTACCGTGTAAAACAATAAAGGATCCATCGGATCCGTTTGCATGGAGCGGTGGCAGCCTTCCGGAAAGTATACCAAATCCCCGGCTTTGACTGACCGCACTTCACCGTCCCAGGTGAAAATCCCCTTGCCGCCATAGAGATAGATCAGGTTGTGCGAGGGCAGCGTCCTGTCGGATAGCTGCCACTGCGCCGTCGCTCTGCGATTGTGCACATAGGTCGGAATTACATATAAATCGTCAATCTCCATCTCATTTGCCTGCATGATATCACCGCCAATTTCATCGTAAGATATTATAAATTCATTATATCCTATATGGACGGGAATGTAAAGCCCTGTTACAATGAAAAAAGAAATTCGCAAAACGGAGGAGATTATCATGGAACAGGCTTGGGCAAAAGAGACCATGCAAAAAGTTATGAATAAGATGGAGCAGATATTGCCGGCGATCGGCGCGGGATTTCCGCATGCCTGCAAGCAGGATGTTTACGATTCGAAGCATCCGTCTTGCTGGACAAACGGTTTTTGGCCGGGGATGCTTTGGATCGCTTATCAGCAGAGCGGTGATGAAAAGTTTGCAAAGACCGCCAACGAAGTGGAAGAAAAAATGGACGAAGTGTTAGAAAATTATGTGAACGTCGATCATGACGCGGGCTTTTTGTGGATGCCGTCTGCCGGCGCACAGTACCGCCTTAAGCAAAACGAGGCGTCCAAGATCCGCTGCTTAAAGGCGGCGTCTTATCTGGCGTCCCGGTTTAATCTGGCCGGACAGTTTATCCAGGCTTGGAATTCGCAGGATGGCTGGACTATCATCGATTGCACCATGAATTTGACGCTTTTATACTGGGCCAGCGAAGTAACGGGAAATCCGCGGTTCCGCCATATTGCCGTAGCGCACGCAAAGACGGTACTAAAACACTTTATGCGGCCGGACGGTTCCGTGAACCACGTATTGTCCTTTGATCCGGAAAACGGCGAACTGATCGAGTCGATCCAAGGACAGGCGGCAGCGCCCGATTCTGCTTGGTCGCGCGGTGCGGCATGGGCGATCTACGGCTTAGCGCTCAGTTACCGGCACACCAAGGATCCGGAATTTTTGGACGGCGCAAAGCGTGCGGCAAGCTACTTTTTGGCAAACCTTCCGGAGGATTACGTGGCGCACTGGGATTTCCGCGTAGCGCGTACCGCCGATACGCCGCGTGATACCTCGGCAGCATCCTGCACGGCCTGCGGCCTTTTGGAGATTGCAAAGCACGTGCCGGAGTGTGAAAGAGAGGCGTATGAGACCGCAGCGGTTCGGATGCTGAAATCTTTGACAGAGCATTACAGTAACCTGGACAACGACAAGAAACAGTGCATCTTAAACGAAGGAACCGGCCATTGCACAGCGAACGAAAACGTCAACGTTGGCTTGATTTATGGCGACTACTTCTATATGGAGGCGCTCAGCCGCCTGCTCGGCAACGACAAGATTTTCTGGTACGAACCGTAACAATGATAAAAAAGCACCGGGCAAAATGCCCGGTGCTTTTTGCTGTAAGGTATCGTTTTAGCTAATCTCTGCACTGCCGCCGCCACACAATCAAAAGGCAGATCACCAAAGCGGCAAGCGTAATAATCCAGCTGATGGGATAGGTAATGTAGAGGTTGTTTAAGGTGTGGTCTGCCCGAAATACGGTGGCAACCCACAAAATCCGCAAACCGCATGCGCCCCAGAGCGAGACCACCATCGGAATGGCGGAGTGTCCGAGTCCGCGCAGACTGCCGACTGCAACGTCCATGAGGCCGCAAAGCGCATAGGTGGTGCAGATGTACTGCATGCGGATCAATCCCTGGACAATAACCTCCGGCTTATCCGTGTAAATCCCCAGCAGTTCGCGCCCGAACAAAAGGGCAAGCAGGCTGAGCACCGTGCCGCAGACGGCGACCAGAACGGAACATAAAAAGTAGGTGTGGCGCACGCGTTTCCACTGTCTTGCGCCGGCGTTCTGACCGGTAAAGGTGAGCGCCGCCTGCTGGAAGGACGCCATTGCGACATAGATAAAGCCCTCAATGCTCTGCGCGGCGGCGTTCCCGGCCATAGTGGCAGAACCGAAGGAATTGATTGCCGATTGCAAAACAATATTGGAAAGGGAAAATACCATGCCCTGTACGCCGGCCGGCAAGCCGATCTTTAAAATCTGGGTCAGCTTATCGCGGCTGATTTTCAGGTACTTTCGCTCCAGCTTCATGCTTCCGTCGCTGCGCATCAGGCAGCGCAGCACGAGAAAGGTCGATAAAAGCTGAGAGAGTACGGTCGCAATGGCAACACCGGCAACACCCAAGCCGCATACAATTACAAAAAATAAATTTAAGACCACGTTGACCACGCCGGCAGCCATAAGATAATAAAGCGGATGCTTGGTGTCGCCGGCGGCGTTTAGTACGGCAGCGCCGAAGTTGTAGATCATCATGGCCGGCATGCCTAAAAAGTAAATGCGAAGATACAGCGTTGACAGGTCAATGACATCCTCCGGCGAACCCATCCATTCCAAGGCGTACCGGGATAGCGGAATCCCGATCAGCATCAGGAGTACGCCGCCGAAAACGCTGATCAGCATGGAGGTATGCAGGGTCTCGCGGATATCCTTTTGATGCTGGAGACCAAAAGCGCGTGCCTGAACCACATTGGCGCCGACCGAAAGCCCGACAAACAGATTTACTAAAAGATTGATGAGCGAGGTCGTCGACCCGACGGCGGCGAGTGACTCGCTGCCGGCAAAGCGGCCGACCACAATCACATCGGCAGCGTTAAATAAAAGCTGCAGCATTCTGGAGATAATAAGCGGTATGGTAAAGGCGATAATTTTTAAGGTCAGAGGCCCGTGGCACATATCTACCTCTTGGATTGCGCCCGGTTTTGTTTTTGACATCGAAAATCCTCCCTCCGTCTGAACGATAAAAAAGGGCGCATTGCGCGCCGCAAATTGACATATTCCTTATTTATTATAGCACAGAAATCTTTTTTTTCAAGTCTTTGACAAATATTGTGGAAAGAAATTGTGCCGCGGCTGTTTTTTGTGGTATAATAAAAGAAGATTAGGTATACGGAAGTCGAAAGGATGAAACAACATGGAACTTACAGAACTTAAGTCGGTGCGCGACGGTTTGATGCTGCAGCTTGCGGTGTCGATGCCGGATGGAATGCCGCGTGCAGTGGTACAGATTTCGCACGGTATGATGGAACATAAGGAGCGGTACTTTCCTTTTATGGAATTTTTAAACCGCCATGGGTTTGCCTGCGTAATCCACGATCACCGCGGTCACGGCGCCAGCGTAACGGATACGAAGGATCTCGGTTATTTTTATACCGAGGATTGGACGGACACCGTAGAGGATCTTTATCAGGTGACATGCTACGCAAAACGGCGGTTTCCCAATCTTCCGGTTTGGATTCTTGGCCATAGCATGGGTTCACTCATCTTGCGCTGCTACCTGAAAGAACATGACGATGCGGTGCAAAAGGTTATCCTGTGCGGACCGCCGACCTACAAGGCGGCGGCCGGATTCGCGGCTGCTCTGGCAAAGTACCTTGGCAGCCGTCATGGCGGCAGGTATTGCAGCAAGTTTTTGTACCGTGCGTCAAACGGCATGTATAACCGCGGTTATGACACGCCGGGCGGCTGGCTCAATTCCGATCCGCACGAAGTGCTCAAATATTTGGAAGATCCGCTCTGCAATTATCACTTTAGCGTAAACGGCTATTACCACCTTTTTGCCCTGATGCAGCATGCCTATGTCAAAAAAGGGTGGCAGATGCAAAATCGGGATCTGCCGATTCTGATTCTGGCAGGGAGCGAGGATCCGGTGGTGCAGAGCCAAAAGAAGGCAAGACACCTGGTAGGGTTTTTGAGGCAGCGCGGCTACCGTGATGTCACACTCCGCCTGTATCCAAAGCTGCGGCATGAACTGTTGTTAGAGCGCGAAAAAGATCAGGTGTACGCCGATATCCTTGCGTTTTTAGAGGGTTCTGCCGCCGCGTAAAGCTTTATGACAGGGCACATCGGATTCGGAGAAACCGCGAAGCATGTGCCCGATTTCCGTGCGCCGAACGTGTCAGCCGTGCCGCGCCTTGCGGAACTGTGCCGGGCGCATGTGAAATTCCCGTTCAAACAGCTGATAAAACCAGGATAGGTTGGTAAAGCCGCATTCAAAGCAGATATCGGTCACACTGAGGTTGCTCGATTGCAGCAGATTGACGGCATAGTTGAGCCGAAGTTCATTTAAATAGGCCGTCGGTGTGGTGTGATAGTACTTTTGCATCGACCGCGCAAGATGTTCTCTTGTTTTGCCGGAGATGGCAAGCATCTGTTCGCCGCCGCGGATAAAATTTTCGGGTTTTTGCATTTTTTCATAGGTGATTTCCAGCCAGAGCGGAATATCGCTGCGCGCCTCGGTGTAGTCCTGAAAATAAGATGTCAGGATATGTACCAGCATGGCGCGCATCTTTGTTTTTGCCGCCGCCGCATCCTCAATGCCGCTAAGCTCCATCAGCGCATAAAAAAGCTTTTCCTTTTGGCGCTTAGATAAAATGATACAGGGCGGCTCTTTGGCGTCAAGCAGGGCGTTTTTGTCAAATCCGCCGCCTAAATACGAAAAGGCGCTCAAAAGGCATTCTTTTTCAATGGCAAGGTTTAACATATGAAGCTCTTCCTCGCCGATACAGGCATAGTCATGAATATCAAAATCACGAATCAATAATAGATAACCCTCGTGCAGGGTGCGGATCGCGTCACCGATCCGATGACGGCAGCTGCCCCGCAGCATAAGGAAAATTTCCACATAATTATGATAGTGCGGTCGAAAATATTCGGTCGTGCTTTTGACATACCGCAGTTTAAAGCCGGTCTTTTCGTCCACATGATATTTTTTGTCCAGCATTTTCACTTCCATCGTTGATCACCGATATCACAATACCATAAAATTTATGTCAAGTCAACGGTAGTTTTTTTGCGCCGCATGTTTTATGATAGACGTATCAAAGAAAAGGGCACGAAATACAGAAAAACCGCAAAGCCGCTGCCGTGTGCTAAAAGACGAGGAGGAAAACCATGGATTTTATCAAAGAAAAAATCAGGGTCGCGACCGAAAAGCTGGCAGAACTGATGGATACGCCGCTGGCGGAGCCGGACTTTACCTATCTGCACTGTGACGCCTATAAGACGGGCAGCACGCCGCCGGCGGTCAATACAGATTGGAAAACATTTGAAAAAGGACAGCGCTTTTGCGGCGTTGACACGCACTACTGGCTGCATTTCAGTTTGCCGGCAACGCCGAAGAAAGCCTATAAAAAACTTTATTTCGGTATGAAAACCGGCCGTGAGGGGCAGTGGGACGCATGCAATCCGCAGGGGCTTGTCTATATTGACGGCAAGGCCGTTCAGGCGCTTGACGTCAACCATACTTCTCTGCTGCTGGAATTTGACCGTCCCTATGAGATCGATATTTATTTTTATACCGGGATGCAGGAGGGACGCTTTGACGTAATCCCAAGCCTCTTTTTGCGTGACGATGCGATTTGTCAGCTCTACTATGATCTCAAAGTTCCGTATGATACCCTGTGCATTATTGATGAAAAGTCCTATGACTATATCAAAATGCGTGACTGCCTGGATAAGGCGCTTTTGCGCCTTGATCTCCGCGATTTTTATTCCGGGGACTTTTATGAAAGTATCGAGATGACGCGCGCCTATCTCAAAGAGGAATTCTATGAAAAACTTTGCGGTCACAGTGACGGCATCATCAGCTGCATCGGGCATACCCATATTGATGTGGCGTGGCTGTGGACGGTGGCGCAGACCAGAGAAAAGGCGGAGCGCAGCTTTGCGACCGTGCTGAATCTGATGCGGCAGTACCCGGAATACAAGTTCATGTCCAGCCAGCCGCAGCTGTATCAGCATGTCAAAGAGGCCAACCCGGATTTGTACCGGCAAATCAAGGAGCGCGTGACGGAGGGGCGCTGGGAGGTCGAGGGCGCGATGTGGCTGGAGGCCGACTGTAACCTGACCAGCGGCGAGAGTTTAGTGCGCCAGATTCTTTACGGAAAGCGGTTTATGAAAGAGGAATTCGGCGTAGAGAGCCGGATGCTCTGGCTGCCGGACGTGTTCGGCTATAATGCCGCGCTGCCGCAGATCCTCAAAAAGAGCGGCGTTGACCGGTTCTTTACCTCCAAGATCGCCTGGAACGAGACGGACACCATGCCGCATGATATCTTTTTGTGGAAGGGGCTTGACGGCACCGAGATCTTCACTTCGTTTATCGAAGGTTATGTCGGCATGATGCAGCCGGATTATGTGCTGAAGAGAACCTGGGAGATTTTTAAGGACAAGAGCCTGTCGGATCGCTCCCTTTTGACCTTTGGCTACGGGGACGGCGGCGGCGGTCCTACCGCCGAGATGCTGGAGAACTACCGCAGAATGCAGTACGGGATCCCGGGACTTCCGAAATTGGAGATGGAGACAGCAACCGCCTATTACGATAACATCGAGGCAGACTTTTACCGCAATACCAAGGAACTGCGCCGTACGCCCAAATGGGACGGGGAACTTTATCTGGAGATGCATCGCGGCACCTATACCTCAATTGCGAAAAATAAGCGGAATAACCGCAAGAGCGAACTGCTCTATCAGGAGGCGGAAACCCTGTCGGTTACCGATATGGTAGTCAACTGCGGAATCTATGACAGCGAGACCCTGCACAAAAACCAGCTGAATATTCTGCTCAATCAGTTCCATGATATCATCCCCGGTTCCTCGATCAAAGAGGTTTATGACGTCACCGATGTTGAATACGCGCGGATTCTGAAGGAAGGCCGTGCCATCGTAAACAAAAAGCTGAGCGCCATCGCAAAAAATCTCGTGACCGATGGCGGCATTTTGGTATATAACCCCACTGCCTATACCCGTTCGGACTATGTGCGTGTAAACGGAAAGACGTACCTTGCAGAGGACGTTCCGGCGCACGGCTATCGGGTGATTGCCGATTCGCCGACCGCCCTGACAAGCAAAGTGGGCGATCACTGTATCGAAAACGATCGGCTGCGCGTTCTGTTTGACGCGTGCTATCGGATCGTATCGGTCTATGATAAAGAGGCAAACCGCGAGGTTATCGCAGACGGTGCGGCAGCAAACCGCCTGGAGGTCTATGAGGATTATCCCAGAACCTCTGACGCGTGGGAGATTACCGACTATTATAAACAAAAGATGTGGCCCTGCGACGATGTCAGCGAGGTAACTCCGATCGAAAACGGCTACCGCGTTGTCAGAAAGTATCAAAAGTCCACGATATGGCAGGATATCGTGTTAAAACCGGGCTCAAAGCGCATCGATTTTGTGACCGAGGTGGATTGGCAGGAGGATCACGTGCTGCTAAGGACGGCGTTTCCGCTGGATATCCGCACCACCGAGGCAACCTATGAGGTGCAGTTCGGTCACCTTGCGCGGCCGACGCATCAAAATACCTCATGGGATGCGGCAAAGTTTGAGGTATGCGGTCATAAATGGGGTGATCTGTCCGAAACCGGTTACGGTGTGAGTCTGCTCAATGACTGCAAGTACGGTTACAGTGCCGAAGAGAATGTGCTGAGCCTGTCGCTGCTCAAGGCGGCAACCTATCCCAATCCCGATGCCGACCGGGGCAAGCATACGTTTACCTATGCGCTTTATCCGCATATCGGCGGCGTGACCCAGGGCGGCACGATTCAGGAGGGATATGATCTCAATATGCCGCTTGAGGCCATGGCGGTTCCGGCATCGAACGGCAGCCTGCCGGCGGTGTACTCGCTGGTTTCCTGCGATGCCGAAAACATCTGTGTGGAGACCGTAAAAAAGGCGGAGGAGGACGACAGCATCATTGTACGGCTGTACGATAGTTATAACCAAAAATCCCGTCCGACCCTGACCTTTGGCTTTGACTTTCAGGAGGCATACCTCTGCAATTTAATGGAGGAAAACGAGAAAAAGCTGGAATTTGACGGCAGAACACTTCAGCTGTCGGTGCAGAATTTTGAAATCGTAACCATCAAACTGGTGCGTTAGTTTATAGAATATTGGGATCAAAGCGCCCGTCCGAATTTTTCGGACGGGCGTTTTTGCGTGCGCAAAAGGCAAAAGAATAAAATTTCCACCTTTTCCTGTTTTTTTCACTTGCGCCGAATTAATCCGGGCGTTATCATGAAAAAAAGAAAAATAAAAAGGAATGAGATCATGAAAAAACATGGATGGATCTTTCTGATCG
>CAVGTH010000038.1:0-1257 GCA_963632045.1 Roseburia faecis
CGCTTAGGGGGCGCATCGAAAAAGCGGCAAAGGAAAATCAGCTTGCATTTCAGTATCCGTCGCAGCAGCTTTGTACCGATAATGCGGCAATGATCGGCTGCGCCGCCTTTTACGCGATGCAAAACGGTGATGCCGCGGACATGTCGCTCAACGCGATCCCGAATTTGCCGCTGGATACCGTAGAGTAGAAACAAAAAATAACATAGCAGAAAAGCTATGTTATTTTTTTTGCACAAATTTCTAAAATTAGAATGAATTGCATCAAAACAGGGTAGGATAAATGGTAGTTAAAAGGGGTGAATTAGATTGGTAAAAGAGGCCATCGACCGTATTTTAAAAGCGGAAAAACAAGCCGATGAGATAGAAAACGATGCGGTTCAAACCGTAAAAGAGATTGAATCGGAAACAAAAAAGATCATTGCCGCAATCTTAGAAAATGCGGAAAAGCAAACAGAGAGCTACCGACAGGAAATTTTAGAAAAAGCCGCAAGGTTTAGCGAAGAGGAAGAGTCGGCATGGATCGAATCGAAAATGCAGCGCTTTGAAAAGCAATATGAGACGATGAAGAAAAATTTGGATCCGGTATCGGAGCAATTGTTTTTGCGGCTAAAGGGATATACACCGCTGACGGAAGAGAGGTGAGTTGATGTGGCAGTTGCACGCATGGATAAAATAACGCTCTATGCGCCGTGCACAAGACGAAAAAATGTCATTGAACTTTTGCAGCGCTGCGGCAGCGTTGAGATTGCGGAAACCGCGCTGCCGGACGGGTTTTTTAATCCCAAAACAGGGGAGGCAAAAGCTCTGCTTGAAAAATCGGCTACAACCGTTCGTGAGGCCATCTCGGTGCTGGATTCTGTGGCGCCAAGACAGAATACAATGCTCCGCAGTCTTAACGGAAGAGAAACGATGTCCTATCAGGATTTTTTGTTCATGCAAAGAGAAATCCATGCAATCATGGAAATTGCAAAAGGCCTGTTGTCAAAGGAGAAAGAAAAAACCGGTCTGCGCCTTGCAATCGCAAGACGTCAAAATGTGATAGAAAGCCTTATCCCCTGGAAAAACCTTGATGTTTCAATGTGCTTTGAGAGGACAAAAAAGACGGCTGCGTTTATCGGCACGCTGGCAGGGGCCATGCCCGGAAAAGAATTGCTTTTGACTTATCAGAACTCGTTTTCGGATTCTCCGCGTATTCCGCCGGCTGAGTTTTTCATCATCGATACATCAAAAGAACAAACCTGTATCTTCGTGTTATGC
>CAVGTH010000038.1:1267-3395 GCA_963632045.1 Roseburia faecis
GTTATGCAAAAAGAGCGATCAAAAAACAGTGAAACAACATTTGGATCAAATCGGGTTTTCAAAGCCCGGTGTGATAACCACGATGATTCCGCGGGAGCGTATTTTGCGAAACGAAAATAAAATCCGGGAGGCCACAGAGAGAATCCAAGAACTGGAGAAGGAAATTGCGGACAGTAAGGTTCAATACCGCAAACTGTGTTATTTAGAGGATTGTCTCAGCGTCCGCATCGAAAAATATGAAACCCTGGAAAAAATCAGCCAGACAAAACGTGTTTTTATGATAGACGGGTACGTTCCGCACGAGATGGCAAAGCCGCTACTTCGCGGCATGGCGCGGCTTTCCGCCGCGGTTGAGATTGCGCCCGTCACCGATGCGGATGATCCGCCGGTCATGCTAAAAAATTCCGCTTTGACGGCCCCGGTAGAAACAGTCCTGGAAACATACAGTATGCCGGGACGCGGCGAGGCGGATCCGACCAATATCATGGCCATGTTTTATTACGTTTTATTTGGTCTTATGCTATCGGATGCAGGCTACGGATTGATTATGGTTATCGCGTGTGCACTGGCGCTTTCCCGTTTTCGGAATATGGAAAGCGGTCTTAAAAAAACCTTGACGATGTTCTTGTTCTGCGGCATCTCCACCACCTTTTGGGGCGTGATGTTCGGCAGTTATTTCGGAGACGCCGTCTTGGTGATATCCTCAACGTTTTTTCGTCATCCGCATGAGATACCGCCGCTCTGGTTTGCACCGGTTCGGGAACCGATGCGCATGCTTGTTTTTTCAATGCTGCTTGGCGTGATACACATTTTTGCAGGTCTTGGCATGAAGCTTTTTGCCGCCGCGCGGGATCATGATTATCGCGGCGCTGTCTATGATGTCATCTGCTGGTATTTGATTCTCGCCGGGAGCATTGTGTTTTTGCTTTCCGTTCCGGTTTTTACCGCGATGACGGGGCTTCGCTTTACGCTGCCTTCCCTTTACGGAAAAGCGGCGGCTTGGTTTGCTGCACTCGGTGCGCTCGGCGTTCTCTTCTTTGCAGGACGAAGCTCTGAAAATAAGGCGATTCGGGTTGCCAAAGGACTTTATGCCCTGTATGGCGTGACCGGGTATTTGAGCGATATTTTATCGTATTCCCGTTTGCTGGCATTAGGCCTTGCAACCGGCGTCATCGCACAGGTCTTTAATAAAATGGGGAGCATGTTCGGTGACGGCGCAATCGGTGTTATTCTGTTTTGCGATGTCTTTTTGGTCGGACATTCTTTAAATATGGCAATCAATCTTCTGGGTGCCTATGTGCATACCAACCGATTGCAGTTTGTTGAATTTTTCGGAAAATTTTATCAGGGCGGCGGAAGAAAGTACCGGCCGTTTGGATATCACACAAAGTATTATCAATTTAAGGAGGAGAAGAATCATGGATAATTTGGGTATTGTATTCGCGCTGCTCGGCGCCGCGCTGGCATCGCTGATGGCAGGAATCGGTTCTGCCATCGGCGTCGGCGTAGCCGGTGAGGCGGCGGCCGGCGTTGTTACGGAGGATCCGCAAAAATTCGGTAAGGTTTTAATTCTTCAGCTTTTGCCGGGTACACAGGGAATCTACGGATTGCTGATTGCGTTTATCATCCTATCGCAGATCGGTATTTTGGGCGTTCCGGCCGAAGTTTCTTTCGCAAAGGGACTGCTCTATTTTGCCGCGTGTCTGCCGATGGCCTTTGTCGGGTTATGGTCCGCAATCAGGCAGTCCCGTGCGGCGGTTGCCGGTATTCATTTGGTTGCAAAGCGCCCGAATCAGATGGGAAAATCAATGATTTTTGCCGCGATGGTAGAAACCTATGCAATTTTAGCGCTGCTGGTTTCGATTTTGTCCATTGTCGGAATCCAGGGGCTTGCCATTTAAGCCTCGCGGCGGACAAAAGGAGGTGTTTTTTTGACCGGGCTGGATCATATCTTAAACGAAATACTGGAGGAGTCCCAGAAAAAGGCGGATGCCATCATTCAAAGCGCAAAGGAAAAAGCGGCAGAAGAGGTCGAAAAAGTCCAGCAGGAGACCGCCGCCGTTACGGAAAATAAAAAAGCGGAAATTTACCGGGAGGCGGAAGAAATCAAACAACGCGGCAGAATTTC
>CAVGTH010000038.1:3405-4000 GCA_963632045.1 Roseburia faecis
ATCTGCAAAAAGAAAAAAAAAAAAAAAAGCAGCAGCTGATCGATATTACCATCGACATGGTTTATCAAAAGCTGCTTTCTATGTCGGAAACCGCGTTTCGGTCGTTTGTTTTGTACCATTTACAAGGGTTTGATCCGGATGAATCCGGAACGCTCTATTTTGTAAAAGAGGACATGGTGAGCGATGCGTTAAAAGAGGAACTCAAAAAAAGCCATCCAAAATTGACCGTCTCCAAAGAGGCGATTTTTGCAGACGGCGGATTTTTGCTCAGTCTCCCGGATATGGATCTTGATGTGACGTATCGGTCTTTAATTACGCAAAATGCAGAACGTCTGCGCGATGAGGCAGCAGCTTTGCTCTTTGGAACGGAGGAGGCGCAATGACGGATCGCTATGCTTATTTTGTGACAAGGACAAAAATTCGGGAGGGACGCCTATTATCGGCACGGGACATTCGTGAACTGATTGGATCGTCAAATGCTCAGGAAGCCGTACAGTTTTTAGTACGAAAGGGATTTCCGGACGGTGAGACCGTCGATGCAATGCTCCGTGCGCGCCGCCGTGAAATGCTGGATTTTATTGACGAATTTACCGAT
>CAVGTH010000038.1:4010-6093 GCA_963632045.1 Roseburia faecis
CGGCGGAACAATCCCGGCAGAAGTGATTCGGGATGCGTTTTTTCAAAAAAAGTTTGAGCAGCTGCCAGGGGAGATGCAGCCATATGCTGAGGCGGCACAGTCAATACTGCTCCGCACCCGTGATGCCGGGCAATTTGACTGTTACCTTGACCGCGCCCTGCTTGATACCGTGTACCGGGAAGGACGGGAATCTAAAATTCCGTATCTTAAAAATTACACGGAAATTTATGTTGCGGCACACGATATCAAGATTGCCGATCGGTGTTGCCTTGCCAAAAAGAGTAAAAGCTTTACAGAGCAAGCGCTTGCGCCTTGCAACAGTTTAAAGGCCGATCAGCTTGCACAGTCTGCCGCACAGGGAAAAAAGGCGCTTTGCGGCTATTTGGCGCATACGGATTACCGCGATGCGGCTGAGGCGATACAGCAGTCTTATCCGGCGTTTTACAGGTGGTATATTGGCCGGCTGTCCGCCCTGGCGGAGGCGGCAAAGGATGAACCGTTCGGCCTGTCTCCGATTTATGCATACCTGTTCTTTGCAAAGCAGGAAATCAATCAGGTTCGGCTGATTTTAACGTTGAAGCAAAACCGTATGCCAAACGAGTTGATTACAGAGAGGATGTGGGGATAAAAATGCCGCATATTGCCGTCATGGGGGATCGGGACAGTGTCTACGGCTTTACTGCCTTGGGATTTCATACCTACGATACAGAGACAGAAGATGTGTCAGCACTTTTTTCAAAGCTATGCCGCAGCGACTATGGAATCATCTACATTACAGAAGAGGCTGCCGCGCAAATCCCGGCAGCAATCCAAAAACAGAGAATGCAGATAACGCCGGCCGTTGTGCTGATTCCCGGTACAAAGAACAATACCGGCGCCGGAATCACAGGAATTCGGGAGGCCGTCAAAAAGGCGGTTGGGTCTGACATTCTGTCTGACAAGGAATATAAGTAAGGAGATTTTACTATGATACATGGCACGATTCAAAAAGTAGCCGGCCCGTTGGTGATTGCGGACGGAATGCGAAACGCCAACATGTTTGACGTTGTCCGCGTGGGAGACGAGGGGCTGATCGGTGAAATTATCGAAATTCACGGTGACCGCGTCTCGATTCAGGTCTACGAGGAAACCTCCGGCTTAGGCCCCGGCACAGAGGTGGTATCAAGCGGTTTTCCGCTCAGCGTTGAACTTGGCCCCGGTTTGATCGGCAGCATGTTTGACGGGATCCAGAGACCGCTTGACGCAATCCGCAGCGTTGCCGGAAACAGTTTAAAACGCGGTATTGAGGTTCCGCCGCTGCTCAGAGAAAAACACTGGCATTTTATACCGGTAAAAAAGGCGGGGGATGTTGTAAGCGGCGGTGATATCATCGCCGTAGTGCAGGAGACGGAGGTCATCGAGCACAAAATTATGGTTCCGCCCGATATGGGAGGGACGATTCAATTTATCTGTGAGGGTGACTTTACGGTTGAGGACACGGTTGCCGTACTAAAAACCGAGAACGGTGAGGTCAACTTAACCATGCTGCAAAAGTGGCCGGTACGCAGCAGCAGACCGTATCAAAAAAAGCATGTGCCGACGGTACCGCTTATCACCGGTCAGCGCGTGATTGATACGTTCTTTCCGATTGCAAAGGGCGGTGTGGCCGCCGTTCCGGGACCGTTTGGCAGCGGAAAAACCATTGTGCAGCATCAGCTTGCCAAATGGGCGGACGCAGATATCATCGTTTATATCGGCTGCGGTGAGCGCGGAAACGAGATGACCGATGTATTAAACGAGTTTCCGGAACTGATTGATCCAAAAAGCGGAAAATCACTGATGCAGCGTACCGTTCTGATCGCCAATACCTCCGATATGCCGGTTGCGGCGCGGGAGGCCTCGGTTTATACGGGAATCACCATCGCGGAATATTTTCGGGATATGGGCTACGCGGTGGCGCTCATGGCGGACTCTACTTCGCGCTGGGCGGAGGCGTTGCGTGAAATGTCGGGACGTCTGGAGGAAATGCCCGGCGAGGAAGGCTATCCTGCCTATCTTGCCAGCCGTCTGGCACAGTTTTACGAAAGAGTCGGGTTTGTTACCG
>CAVGTH010000038.1:6103-8853 GCA_963632045.1 Roseburia faecis
CGCCGGAGAGGGAGGGGACGCTCTCGGTTATCGGTGCAGTATCGCCGCCCGGCGGCGATATTTCCGAACCGGTCTCGCAGGCCACACTCCGCATTGTGAAGGTGTTTTGGGGACTCAGCGCCGAACTCGCCTATCGGCGGCATTTTCCGGCCATCAACTGGCTAAACAGTTATTCTTTATACCTCGATAACCTAAAATCCTGGTTTTGCGGCCAGATAGACGAAAGCTGGATGCAGCTGCGCAACGATCTGATGCAGCTGTTGCAGGAGGAGGCGGAGCTGGAGGAGATTGTCAAGCTGGTCGGCATGGACGCGCTCTCGGCCGCCGATCGGTTAAAGCTGGAGGCGGCGCGCTCTGTGCGTGAGGATTTTCTGCATCAGAACGCATTTCACGAGACCGATACCTATACGCCGCCCCAAAAGCAGTACCTTATGATGAAGATGATTCTTTTTTACTATCAGCAATCGCAGGATGCCCTTCAAAGGGGGTATGATATTGAATCCCTGGTTGCGCTGCCGGTTCGGGAACGGATCGGACGGTTAAAATATACGGTCGATGAAAAAATCGATCAGGAATGCGAGAGCATTCGGCATCAGCTCTATCAGGAAATTGAAAATTTAACGCAAAAGGAGGAAGCCTGATGCCCGTGGAATATAAAACGATCGAAGAAGTCGCCGGACCTTTGATGCTTGTCCGAAACGTGGATGGGGTCAATTACAATGATCTTGGCGAGATCAGCTTAGAGAACGGTCAGGTTCGCCGCTGCAAGGTTTTGGAGATTGACGGAAAGAACGCACTGGTGCAGTTGTTTGAAAACGCGGCCGGCATCAACCCCAAAACCAGCAAGGTTCGGTTTTTGGGACACAGTATGCAATTCGGTGTTTCGGAGGATATGCTGGGAAGGGTGTTTGACGGTGTCGGACGCTGCATCGATCAGGGGCCGGAGATTTTGCCCAAGGCGCGTATGGATATTAACGGGCTGCCCATGAACCCGACCGCGCGCAACTATCCGCAGGAGTTTATCCAGACGGGAATTTCTGCAATTGACGGGCTGAACACGCTGGTTCGGGGACAAAAGCTGCCGATCTTTTCTGCAAGCGGACTGCCGCATGCGCAGGTTGCGGCGCAGATCGCACGGCAGGCGAAGGTGCGCGGAAGCAAAGAGCCGTTTGCCGTGGTGTTTGCCGCAATCGGCATCACTTATGAGGAGTCCGAATTTTTTATTGACAGTTTCCGAAAATCCGGCGCATTGGAACGTACGGTTCTCTTTATCAATCTTGCCAACGATTCTGCGGTAGAACGTATCGCCACGCCGCGTATGGCACTGACCGCCGCCGAATATCTTGCTTTTGAAAAAAATATGCATGTGCTGGTAATCTTAACCGATATCACAAACTATGCGGACGCGCTGCGTGAGGTGTCGGCCGCCAGAAAAGAAGTTCCCGGCCGCCGCGGCTATCCCGGTTATATGTACACGGATCTTGCGACGCTCTATGAACGTGCCGGACGTCAGAAAGGGAAGAACGGGAGCATCACCCTGATCCCGATTCTGACCATGCCGGAGGATGACAAAACCCATCCGATCCCCGACCTTACCGGTTACATTACCGAGGGACAAATCATTTTATCACGGGAACTGTACCGAAAAAACGTGATGCCGCCCATTGATGTTTTACCCTCACTGTCGCGGTTAAAAGACAAGGGGATCGGTGATAAAAAGACGCGTGAGGATCACGCCGATACCATGAATCAGTTGTTTGCCGCATATGCCCGCGGCAAGGAGGCAAAAGAACTGATGGTGATTTTGGGTGAGGACGCGCTGACGGACATTGACAAAAAGTATGCCGCGTTTGCCGATGCCTTTGAGAGAGACTATGTCTCGCAGGGCAGTTTTGAAAACCGTGATATCGAGGAAACCTTAGCCATTGGCTGGCGGCTGCTCTCCATGCTGCCAAGGAGCGAACTGAAACGAATTGACGATCGGTATCTTGACCAATATTATAAGGCAGAAGAATCCGAAACGTAAAGAGAGGAGGCATTTCATGGCCGGAACCGTTGTAAATCCAACCCGGATGGAGCTATCCAGACTGAAACGAAAGCTTGCTACGGCGCAAAAGGGACATCGCCTGCTCAAAGATAAGCTTGATGAACTGATGCGGCGATTTTTGGACACCGTCAGGGAGGCGATGGAACTGCGCAAAAAAACGGAACAGGGACTGTATCGCGCCGACCAAGCATTTGCGCTTGCAAAGGCGATGGCCGATCCTGCCGTGCTGCATTCCGCACTGCTGCTGCCCACGCAGTCGGTGCTGCTCTCAATCGGTGTTCAAAATGTCATGAGCGTTATGATCCCAAAGTTTCGGTTTGACACAAGATCGCCCGATACGGATGCGGTCGATCCTTATGGCTACGTGTTTACACCTTTTGAACTCGACGATGCGATTCACAGCCTTTCTGACGTTTTTCCGTCGATGCTTGCCTTAGCGGAAAAGGAAAAGGCGTGTTATTTAATGGCTGACGAAATCGAAAAAACGCGCCGCCGCGTCAATGCGCTGGAGCATGTAATGATTCCGGATTACCGCAAAAACATTCGTTTTATCACTATGAAACTGGATGAAAACGAACGCGGCAACCAGGTGCGGCTGATGAAGGTAAAAGAACGGAGAAGCCGGGAGGTGTTGCAAAAGAAAGCGGAAGAAAGTAAAGCTGCCGTTTCCTCTTAAAAATTTAAAAAAAAAGAATGACAAGAA
>CAVGTH010000038.1:8863-15405 GCA_963632045.1 Roseburia faecis
CCAATGGAGACAAAGTACATTTTTGTAACAGGCGGCGTTGTATCCGGTTTGGGAAAGGGAATTACCGCTGCCAGTCTTGGCAGACTGCTGAAAGCGCGCGGCTTTAAAGTGTCGGCACAAAAGCTGGATCCGTATATCAATGTCGATCCGGGAACCATGAGTCCGTATCAGCACGGTGAGGTGTTTGTTACGGAGGACGGTGCGGAAACAGACCTGGATTTGGGGCATTATGAGCGTTTTATTGATGAAAACTTAAATCAGTTTTCCAACTTGACAACCGGAAAGGTTTATTGGAACGTGCTGCAAAAGGAGCGCCGCGGCGAATACTTAGGAGAAACCGTTCAGGTGATTCCGCATATCACAAACGAGATCAAATCCTTTATTGATTCGGTCGCAAAAAAGAGTCAGGCGGAAATTATCATTACCGAAATCGGCGGCACGACCGGCGATATTGAATCGCAGCCGTTTTTGGAGGCGATCCGTCAGGTCGGAATCGAAAAGGGGCGTGACAACTGTCTGTTTATTCATGTCACCTTGGTTCCGTATCTGGAATCTTCTAAGGAACATAAGTCAAAGCCGACGCAGCACTCGGTCAAGGAACTGCAATCCTTTGGCATTATGCCCGACATTATCGTTGCGCGCTGCAACACGCCGCTTGGCGAAGGGCTGATGAAAAAGATTGCGCTGTTCTGTAATGTAAAGGAAGACTGTGTGATTCAAAACCAAACCTTGCCGGTGTTGTATGAGGCACCGCTCATGTTAGAGGATGCCGGACTTGCCAGAATTGTGATGCGTGAGCTGCGTATGGAAGAAAAGCAGGCATGGAATCTGGACGACTGGAAAGAGATGGTGGAGCGCATTAAATCATGCAGCAAGGAAGTAAAAATTGCCTTGGTTGGCAAATATGTACAGCTTCAGGATTCCTATTTGTCTATCGTAGAGGCGCTGCATCACGGCGGCTGGATCAATCGGGTCAATGTAAAAATCGACTGGATTGACAGTGAAGAATTAAATAAGGATAATTTAAGAGAAAAACTCGGCGATGCGGACGGAATTATCATTCCCGGCGGCTTTGGCGACCGCGGCATTGAGGGAATGATTTTAGCTGCCGGCTACGCAAGAGAAAATAACATTCCGTATCTTGGTATTTGTCTCGGTATGCAGATTGCCGCGATTTCCTATGCAAGAGACGTCTTAGGGCTTCCCGATGCCAACTCCGGCGAATTTGCGCCGGACGGCGTCCATAAGGTGATCGATCTGATGCCGGATCAGCAGGGAAATCTCCCCAAGGGCGGAACGATGCGCCTCGGCGCTTATCCGTGCAACATTCTGCCGGGCAGCGTTTTAGAGCAGTGCTATGGCGAGGCGCGCATCGCAGAGAGACATCGGCACCGTTATGAATTTAACAACGCCTATCGGGATTTGTTCTCGGAGCACGGCATGGTATTTTCCGGCACTTCGCCGGATAATCGCCTGGTTGAGGCAGTCGAGCTGCCAAACCATCCCTTTTATGTCGGCGTACAGTTCCATCCGGAGTTTAAGAGCCGCCCCAACCGGCCGCATCCGCTGTTTCGCAGCTTTATCCATGCAATTTGCAAGTAATAAAACAAATTGCGGACAGATTATTTTCAGACAAAAGAAAGGCACGGTTCTGATCGGAACCGTGCCTTATGTTGTTTTATCGTTAAGCCATAACCGATGAAACCGTGGTCGGCGGTGTGGACTGATAGGTCGGTTCACAGGTCAGGTTTATCCCTAAGCGGCGGAAAACCTTTTCGTCCACCGAGGATAGGATAACCGAGGAATGCACCTCACAGCCGCGCAGCTTGTCCAGCTGTTCCATGGCGAGTTCGGCATTCGGATCGGTGGCCGCACAGATCGAGAGTGCAATAAGGGTTTCGTCGGTGTGAATGCGCGGATTACGGTTGCCAAGATGGTCAACCTTCAGGTGCTGAATGGGAGCGATAACGGTCGGCGATATCAGATGAACATCATCGTCAATGCCGGCAAGCGCCTTTAGTGCATTTAAAAGAAGTGCAGAGGACGCACCCAAAAGTTCTGTCGTCTTCCCGGTGATAAGCCGTCCGTCGGGCAGCTGCATTGCCGCAGCCGGTGCACCGGTCAGGGCAGCTTTTTGCAGCGACGGCGCAATCACGCTGCGGTCTAGTGTGGTAATGTCGGCCTTTTTCATGAGAAGTTCCAGCTTTAATACGACCTCTTTGTCAATCGTGCCTTTGCGGAAATCGCAAAGCGCAGTGTAGTAACGGCGAAGAATCTCCTGACGGGAGGCGTCGGAGACGATCCGGTCGTCGATAATGCAGTTGCCCGCCATATTAACGCCCATGTCGGTGGGGGATTTATAGGGACATTCGCCGATCATTTTTTCAAACATCGCGGTGACTACCGGGAAAATCTCAACATCACGGTTATAGTTTACCGTGGTCTCGCCGTAGGCCTCCAAATGGAAGGGGTCGATCATGTTTACATCATTTAAATCCGCCGTTGCCGCCTCGTAGGCTAAATTCACCGGGTGCTGCAGCGGAATATTCCAGATCGGAAACGTCTCAAACTTTGCATAGCCGGCCTGGATGCCGCGCTTATGTTCGTGATATAGCTGAGAAAGACAGGTTGCCATTTTTCCGCTGCCCGGCCCCGGTGCCGTCACGACAACAAGATCACGGGTTGTCTCGATGTATTCGTTCTTGCCGTAACCCTCGTCGCTGACGATGGTTGCGATATCAGAGGGGTATCCTTCGATCGGATAGTGGCGATACACCCGTACGCCGAGCGATTCCAAACGTTTCTGGAAGGCCTCTGCGGTCGGCTGACCGCAGAACCGCGTCATAACGACGCTGCCCACATAGAGGTCAATAGTGCGGAAACAGTCGATCAGACGTATGACGTCCAGATCGTACGTGATTCCCAAATCGCCCCGAAGCTTATTTTTTTCAATATCTGCTGCGTTGATTGCAATGACAATCTCCACCTGATCTTTCAGCTGCAGGAGCATACGCAGCTTACTGTCCGGCTGAAACCCCGGAAGAACGCGGGAGGCGTGATAGTCATCAAACAACTTTCCGCCGAATTCCAGATACAACTTTCCGCCAAAGTGCGAGATGCGCTCCCGGATATGCTCCGACTGCATTCTCAAATATTTTTCATTATCAAAACCGACCTTAACCAAACACGGACACCTCTTTCTGAGAAAATCTATTCTCTATTATACAGAAAAAAAGAATCGCTTGCAAGGGGTGATTTTATTTTTTTGTATTTTTTAGCAAAACTTCTTTTTTTCTGTCGAAACAGGATGGGAGTGATTCACATAATTCCGGTTTTTTCGTATGATGCTATTGAAATCCAATTGGATGGATAGGAAAATGAAACAGAAAAGGAGCTAAAAAATATGCCTTTTGAACATGAAACCATGCCGATTATGATGCCTATGGTGGGATATGCCTACGTGCCGATTCAGCAGGCCGAAATGCGCAATCTTTATGATCTTGCCGAGGGACTGCAAAACGGCACGATTTTTCCCATTCTCAACAAACCGCTCGGCGTCTACGGAAAACAGGTAAACGGCGAAAAATTTTTTGAGGAGGAGAAACGATGAGTGAAAGAGAGGAAATGCTGAAAAAACTGGGGGCTTATGCGTTTGCCGCATATGACTGGAACCTTTATCTGGACACCCATCCGGACGATAAAGAAGCGATCGCAATGTTCCGTAAAATGGCTGACAAGGCCGACATGCTGCGCAATGAATTTCAGGCTCGTTTCGGACCGCTGACCGCAAAGGAAACCATGGACGAAGAATGGATCTGGATCCATAATCCGTGGCCGTGGGACAATATATAGGAGGGAGCATTCATTATGTGGCAATATCAAAAAAGACTGGAATATCCGGTCAACATTAAAAATACAAACCCAAAGCTTGCGCAGTTGATCGTTGCGCAGTACGGCGGCCCGAACGGGGAACTCGGCGCATCGCTGCGTTACCTTTCGCAGCGCTATTCTATGCCGGACGAGGTTTCCAAAGCGCTTTTGACCGATATCGGCACGGAGGAACTTGCCCATTTGGAGATTGTTGGAACCTTGGTTCGGCAGCTTGTAAAAAACGCAACCTCGGATGAGATTGAAAACAGTTCCTACGGGCAGTATTTTATGAACCACGGCCGGGGCGTTTATCCGGCCAACGCAAACGGAATGCCATTTGATGCCAATGCGCTTGCGGTCACCGGTGACCCGATTGCGGATTTGGTAGAGGATTTGGCGGCAGAGCAAAAGGCGCGTGCTGTCTACGATAACATTTTACGCCTTTCCGATGACCCGGATGTCAACGATGTCATCAAGTTTTTGCGCCAGCGCGAAATCGTACATTTTCAGCGTTTCGGCGAAGCGCTGGATCAGCTGCAAAACACTTCTAAAATGTACATGTTTTGCCCGGGGAAAAAGCAATAAGGGAGAGGAGACGGTTTTAAAAAATTTTGCCGAAAGGGGATCATCCGATTCTGTCTGAACGGCGACTCCTTGGCAACCGACGACCGGTTTTGCGTATTAAAAATAACCGCAGCAACTGATATATACAGTGCTGCGGTTATTTTGTCGTGCCGGATTACATAAAACGATATGCGTTACTCCCAAACAGGCGCAGCCGGGTACATCGGTGCAAGATTATCATACAAAACAAAGCCTGTTACCGTATAATCAGGGCTATTGGTGCCTTCTTCATACGGGATGCTTTTGTCGCATATTACAGGGGTAAGTTCTCCGTCTTCATCGTATGAAGAACCCTTTGTCTGGATATATTCCGACAGTTCTTGCTGGGCCAGAGGACAGGCATGGGCAATATATGGAATCGCGCTTGGATATGCATATACAAAAAGCAATGCGTTGATTGACGTATTTCAGCGTGTTACAGATGCATTTATAGAGCGTTTGCCGCAGGATCATATTCCATATTGGGATATGATTTTTACGGAGGGCGATGAACCTCGTGATACATCCGCAGCGGCAATAGCGGTATGCGGTATCATGGAAATGGAACGGTATGTACATAATGAAAAGTACATAAAATATGCTGATTTAATGTTAAATAGTTTAAACGAGCATTATACGACAAAAGACATGGCATATTCCAATGGATTGTTAACGGATGGCATGTATGGCAGAACAAGGGGAGATAATCCGGAATGCAATATTTGGGGAGATTATTTCTATATGGAAGCGTTGATGCGAAAAAGGAATCCGGACTGGAATATGTATTGGTAGGATGGCCTGATTCGGTTATCGGGACTAAGTTCCGGCCGGAAGTATGGCTGCTTTGAAGAATTACAAGTTGAAATACTGTGATAAAATATTAAAAATGGCCGTTAGACAACGCTTTAATACCTGTTTATGTGATGTCTCAGCGGCAGAATGAAGATTGCGATGCGACTTTTTAAAAAATATGAAGGCAACCCGATTATAACGCCAGGTATGCTTGGCGGAGTGTTATACACATTTAATCCGGGAGCAATACGGGTGAATGGGGAGTATATTTTGATTATGGATGCAACCACAACTGATGATATACACAGATTGTGGATGGCAAGAAGCAAGGACGGTTATCATTTTATACCGGATCCCGCTCCGCTCAAGATGCCACCCCAAGACCCGCTTCATCCTGAAATGAACACCTATGATCCGCGTATTACTAAAATTGGTGATGAGTATATCATCATTTATGCCAGCGATTTGCTCCAAAATGATGCAAGACTGGGCATTTTGCGTACCAAGGATTTTGAGAATTTTGAAAGAGTGTGTACGGGCAGTGCACTTGGGAACAGAAACGGTGCGTTGTTTCCGGAAAAAATAAACGGAATGTATTGCCGTCTGGATCGTCCGTTTGGAAATGAACAGGACCCGTGTTCTATGTGGATGAGCTTCTCGCCCGATTTAGTGTATTGGGGAGAATCAAGACCGATCTATTACCAAGGAAAACCATTTATGGACGGATTCAAAATGGGAGCGGGAGCGGTGCCGATTTTAACCGATCAAGGATGGCTGGAGATCTATCATACGGTTTCGACAACATGCAACGGTTTTATTTACAGATTAAAGGCATGTATTTTGGATAGAGAAAAGCCTTGGAAAATTTTGGGTTATACCAGGGATTTCATTCTTTGGCCGGAGCATGATTATGAAATGCGCGGATGCGTGGCAAATGTTGTATTTACATGTAATGCATTGCCTGAAGAAGACGGAACATTGAAAATTTATTACGGTGCGGCCGACACGAATATAGGACTGGCGACGGGTAAAATCAGTGAAATTGTCAGTGCTTGCCTAGCGCAATAAGCCAATAGATTGAGGCAGGCACGCCGACAGAACCAAATGTCATGACGGCAATGACGCGAGATACAATGTTACTTTATATAGAGAAATAACATTAAAATTCGTGTCATTGCCGTCATTATATATTTTGAGTTTTATTTTTAGAGTACATTGTTGACCCAGATGTTTATGGGATCATACGGCAGGCCTACTGTATTTATCAAATTCATAGA
>CAVGTH010000039.1:0-5880 GCA_963632045.1 Roseburia faecis
GCTATGGAAAGCATCAAACAGGACGGGATTCTCTCTGTCCTAAAAAATGAGATTGCAGACTTTGAAGCCAAAACACAGGTTCGTGAAATCGGGTATGTCACCCAGGTTCATGACGGAATCGCAAACGTGTACGGCCTTGAACAGGCCATGTACGGCGAGTTGGTCGCGTTTGAAAACGGCCTTTACGGCATCGTCCAGAACATCGAATATAAGGCGGTCAAGGTGGTACTGCTCGGTGACGAACACGGGCTTTGCGAGGGGGCAAAGGTGGAGCGCTGCAAAAAAATGGCCGGCATCGCCGTCGGCGACGCCATGCTCGGCCGGGTGGTAGACGCACTGGGAAGCCCCATTGACGGGCTCGGCGCCATCGAAACTACCGACTTCTTTCCAATTGAGAACGAGGCGCCCGGCGTGACCCAGCGCAAATCCGTCAGCGTTCCTTTGCAGACCGGTATTCTCTCGATTGACGCCATGTTCCCGATCGGCCGCGGCCAGCGTGAGCTGATTATCGGCGACCGTCAAACCGGAAAGACCTCCATCGCGATGGACACCATATTAAATCAAAAGGGAAAAGACGTCATCTGTATCTACGTTGCGATCGGCCAAAAGGCCTCTACCGTTGCAAAGCTGGTGGAAACGCTGAAAAAGCATGACGCCCTGTCATACTCGATTGTCATGGCGGCTTTTGCCAGCAGCGTCGCACCGCTCCAGTATATTGCGCCCTATGCCGGCACCGCTGTAGCCGAATATTTTATGAAACAGGGCAAGGATGTCCTGATCGTGTATGACGACTTATCCAAGCATGCGGCCGCCTACCGTGAAATGTCGCTGCTTTTAAAGCGGCCGCCCGGCCGTGAAGCCTATCCCGGCGACGTGTTTTATCTGCATTCGCGGCTGCTGGAGCGTTCCAGCCGCTTAGACGATGCCCACGGCGGCGGTTCGATTACCGCCCTCCCAATCGTAGAAACACTGGCCGGCGATGTGTCCGCCTATATTCCGACCAACGTCATTTCCATCACGGACGGTCAGATCTTTTTAGAGAGCGAACTGTTCTTTTCCGGCATGCGGCCGGCCGTCAACGTGGGACTTTCCGTCTCCCGTGTGGGCGGCGCGGCACAGACAAAGGCCATGAAAAAAGCGGCCGCCGGGCTGCGCCTTGACTTGGCACAGTTTCGGGAGATGGAGGTGTTCACGCAGTTTAGTTCAGACCTTGACAGTACCACCAAAGAACTGCTCGCACACGGCAACCGCCTGATGGAGCTTTTAAAGCAGCCGCTGTCGCATCCGCTCCGGCTATGTGAAGAAATCATTCTTTTGTGCGCGGCAAAGCACCGCCTGTTTCTGGATGTGTCGGTTAAAGAAATGCAGGCATTCCGCGAGGGCTTGCTGCAATACTTTGAGGACACGCAGCCTGAACTGACCGCGCAGCTTGACATAGGCGACGCCCTCACCGAAGAAATGGAACAAAGCATCAAGGACACTGTCCTTGCCTACAAAAGCAGGTGATAAAAAATGGCAAACATGCGGGAAATCCGAACAAGAATCAACAGTGTCAAGGAAATCATGAAGATCACCAACGCCATGTATCTGATTTCCTCGTCAAAGCTGAAAAAGGCGCGCAAGCAGCTTGCGGCCACCGAGCCCTACTTTATCCGTCTGCAAAGCACCATGCACGGCATTTTGGAGCACACGCCGGAGTTTGAACATGTCTATTTTGATCAGCGGCCAAAGATCCCCGAAGAGGAGCGGAAAATCAGCTATATCGTATTTACCTCCGACAAGGGTCTGGCCGGCTCCTTCAACCATACCATGGTAAAAATGGCCGAAGAAGAAATGAAAAAACACAAAAACACTTCTTTGTTTGTGGTGGGGCAGTACGGGCGCTCCTACTTTACCAACAAAAAGATCATGATTGACGGCGAATTTTTGTATACCGCCCAGGATCCCAACTTCTACCGTGCGCGATCCATGGCAGAGAGCATGATTGAGCTTTTTACCCACGGCTACACGGACGAGGTACGCGTCATTTATACCCAAATGGTAAGCCCCGTAAAATCAGAGCCGCAAATTTTAAAGCTTTTGCCGTTAGAGCGCGAAACGTTTCACCAGTCCACGGGAAGTTATGATTACGGCAGCGCCGATTTTACGCCGTCACCGGAGGCGGTCATGGACTTTTTGGTGCCCAGCTATCTGCGCGGTCTGCTCTTTGGTATTATGGTCGAATCCTTTTCCAGCGAGCAAAACGCCCGTATGATGGCAATGGATGCGGCCACGACAAGCGCCAAGGACATGATCCGCGACTTATCCCTGCTTTATAACCGGGCGCGGCAAGCCGCAATTACCCAGGAAATCACCGAGGTTGTCAGCGGTGCAAACGGCAGCTGAAAACTTTGGTTTCAGAAGGCGGATTTCCGCTTTCACCATATACCTGTTCATACGTCAAACTGAGAGGAGTGGATGACATGCAAAAGGGAAAAATTGTGCAAATTTTAGGCCCGGTTGTCGATGTGGTCTTTGAAGAGGGCGCTCTCCCGGCAATCCGGGATGCGCTGCGCGTCGATAACCACGGCAAGCAGGCCGTCATGGAGGTTGCGCAGCACATGGGCAACCGCATGGTACGCGCCATTATGTTAAACGCCAGCGAGGGGCTGCAAAAGGGTATGGAGGTCACCGCCACCGGCGGCTGCATCAAGGTGCCGGTGGGCGATGCAACGCTTGGCCGAATGTTTAATGTGCTGGGTGATTCCATTGACGGCGGCACACCCATCGACGATGCTGCACCGCGCTGGGGCATTCACCGCGCTCCGCCGGACTTTCAGCAGCAAAGTCCCGTTGTCGAAATCTTAGAGACCGGCATCAAGGTCATCGACCTTTTGGCGCCGTACGCCAAGGGCGGCAAAATCGGCTTGTTCGGCGGCGCCGGCGTCGGTAAGACGGTGCTGATCCAGGAACTGATTCATAACATCGCCACCCAGCACGGCGGTTATTCGATCTTTACCGGCGTCGGCGAGCGTTCCCGCGAGGGTAACGACTTATGGATGGAAATGAAGGAATCCGGGGTTTTGCGCAAAACTGCCCTGGTCTTTGGGCAGATGAACGAACCGCCCGGCTCCAGAATGCGCGTTGCGCAGACCGGACTTACCATGGCAGAATATTTTCGGGATGAAGAAAAACAAGACGTTCTGCTCTTTATCGATAACATCTTCCGTTATGTCCAGGCCGGCTCCGAGGTATCGGCGCTGCTCGGCAGAATGCCCTCTGCCGTCGGTTATCAGCCGACCCTTGCAACCGAAATGGGCGAATTGCAGGAGCGCATCACCTCTACCAAGGACGGCTCCGTCACCTCGGTACAGGCGGTCTATGTACCGGCCGACGATTTAACCGACCCGGCGCCGGCGATTACCTTTGCCCATCTGGACGCGACCACCGTGCTTTCCAGAAAGATTGTAGAACAGGGCATTTATCCGGCGGTTGATCCGCTGGAATCCTCGTCCCGTATCTTAGAGCCGGATATTGTCGGCAAGCGCCATTACGACATCGCACGCAGAACGCAGGAAATTTTACAAAAGTATAAGGAACTGCAGGATATCATCGCAATCCTCGGCATGGATGAACTGGACGACGCCGACAAGCTTGCCGTCTTAAGAGCCAGAAAAATTCAAAAGTTTTTATCCCAGCCGTTCCACGTTGCCGAGACCTTTACCGGCCTTGCCGGAAAATATGTTCCGCTCAGCGACACATTAGACGGCTTTGAGGCCATCCTAAACGGTGAGACGGACGACTATCCGGAATCCGCCTTTTTAATGGCCGGCACCTTAGAAGATGTCAAGAAAAACGCCGAAAAATTATCGGAGAGCGAAACCAAGGGAGGCGCATAGCATATGGCTAAAACCTTTCACTTACAGATCATCTCCTGTGACCGAAAATTTTATGAGGGTCCCTGTGAATCCCTGATTTTTCAGGGTCTGGACGGTGAATACGGAATTCTTGCGGGGCACGCGCCGATGGTGACCTGTCTGACCGCCGGAGAACTGCGCTTTCAAAACGAGGGAACCTGGCACCGCGCCGCAATCAGCAACGGCTTTATCGTGGTAGACCCCCTTGGGGCTACCGTCATGGCAGACACCGCCGAATCCCCGGACGAGATCGATATCCGCCGCGCCAATGAGGCAAAGCTGCGCGCGGAAGAAGCCCTGCGGCAAAAGCAGAGCATCCGGGAGTATTATCATACCCAGGCCGCCTTAAACCGTGCCATGAACCGCCTGAAGGTAGCCGGAAGACGGTAATCAAAACACGCCGGAAAAAGCAGAATTTCGGCATCTTTCGGTTTGTCATCTCTCTTTGCGATAAGCAGTCATAAGATACCGCAAAGCACATAAATCATGACAAGCCCCGGCGCACCCATCACACCGCTGATCACGGCGGTAAGCGGATTGAGCGGAACATGCCATCCGAGACCGCCAAAGACAAGGTTTAATAAGAGAATGGCCGCACTCCCGATCAGGCAGCTTATCAACAGCTTTAACAGCCATTTCAGCGGTCTTAGAAAAAACCAGCAAAAAAGGTAGAGAAAAAACAGACCCACAACGCACAAAATGACAGAGCCGGTATCAAATACCATAGCGCATGCTCCTTTCTGTTTTACCGATAATTCATTGTATGAAAAAAGACGGACAAATATACCCTGTCCGTCTTTTTATGTTGTCTGCAATCAGGAAAAGACCGTCTGCACACCGTTATCGTCCGTGCAAAAAATCTGTTTTCGGTGTATCTCCCAGTCTGTCACGGCGATCGGCAAGAGCGCCGCCTCCAGCGCCTGTCCGAGCAGTTCCGGCTTTAAATTCTGATTTCCTCCGGCGGATAAAACAACACGCAGACAAAACGCATGTTCTGTAATCTCCGTAACCTCCCAGGCGCGGATAAAGTCCATCAGGTTGACCGTGACCTCGCCCTTCTTCTTGCTCTTTTTTTGAATCAAAATTTCACCGCTGCCAAAGAACACGGTCAGCTGCTCCTTTTTCACCATGCCGTCCGTTATGGCCTTCATCTCATATTCCGCCGCTACGATGTCCGCAGCCTTTTTTACCGGCGGATGCACGTCATGAACGCGCATGTCCATCGGCAGATTCCGGTTGAGCGCCTCCATAATTTCCGCTGCAGAAACGGTATCCTCAAACTGGATATCCACCGTCTCGCATTCGCTGGTCACGCCGATGGGAAGCGGCAGCGCAAAGGTCATCTTTTGATGCGGATTAAACCCCTGGGAATAGACGACCGGCAAACCGCTGCGCAAAATCGCGCGCGAAAAGCATCGCAGCAAATCCAGATGAGAGATATACTTTCCCATTCCGGTTTTCGAAAATACAATCCGCCATTTATTCAAAGCAGACACCTCCTCCGAACTGCGCCGCGCCGCAGCCGCTGCAATGCTCCCGGCAGGACGGCGTTGTAACGCCCTCTTTGGCCTTTTGATATTCCTTTAAGAAAAATGCACGGCTGACGCCGATATCAGCATAGTCCCAGGGCAGAATCTCATCGGTGCCGATTCTGCGGTGCGCATAAAAGGTTGGATCAATCCCACAGGAAGAAAACGCCTGCATCCACTTATCATAGTCAAAAAAGTCCGACCAGCCGTCAAATTTGCAGCCCAGCTTCTGCGCCGCAATCAAAACCTCACCCAGACGGCGGTCGCCCTTTGCAAAGACCTCTTCCAAAAAGCTGACGTCGCTGGAATGCCAGTTATACACGATTTTTTTATTGGTGATCGACGCCTTTAGGATGCGCGCCTTTTCCTCCATCTCGGAGATCTTGTTTTGCGGCTCCCACTGAAACGGCGTAAACGGCTTCGGCACAAAAAAGGAGGTGCTGACCGTCACCGAA
>CAVGTH010000039.1:5890-9063 GCA_963632045.1 Roseburia faecis
CCTTCGGGAGCTCATAAAACGCGTCAATGACCTTTTGTGCCAGCTGACCGATGCCTAAAACGTCCTCGATCGTCTCGGTCGGAAGTCCCAGCATGAAATAGAGTTTGATGCGGTTATATCCGCCGCCAAAGGCAATCTTGGCCGTCCGTATCAAGTCCGCCTCCAGCACGTTTTTGTTAATCACGTCCCGAAGCCGCTGCGTTCCGGCCTCCGGTGCAAAGGTCAATCCGCTTTTTTTCACCTTTTGCACCTTTTCCATCAGTTCCATTGAAAAATTATCCACGCGCAGCGACGGCAACGACAGATTGATCCGCTTGTCCACCGTCATCGCAAGCAGCCCGTCAGTGAGCGGAAACAGCTTGGTATAATCGCTGGTACTGAGCGAGGAAAGCGACATTTCCTCGTACCCGGTCGCGTCAATCGCGCCCTCTGCAACCTGAAGCAGCCGATCAACCGACCGCTCGCGTACGGGGCGGTAAATATAGCCTGCCTGACAGAACCGACAGCCGCGGATGCAGCCGCGAAACAACTCCAGCATGATGCGGTCGTGCACCGTATCCATAAAGGGGACAATCAGTTTTTCCGGGATATAGGTCTCATCAAGGTTATGAATAATCCGCTTTTTCACCTTTTGGGGAATTCCCGGCCGATTGGGTGCAAACGATGCGATGGTCTGATCCTCATGATACGTCACATCGTAAAAGGACGGAACATAAATCCCCTCGATTTTCGCGATTTCCAGAAGGTATTCCTCTCTGGACTTGCCGCTGCCGCGCCAGGTTTTGTACACGTCCATAATCTCACTGTTGACTTCTTCGCCCTCACCCAAAATAAAAAAGTCCACAAGATCCGAAAGCGGCTCGGCATGATAGGCACAGGGGCCGCCGCAGCAGACAAAGGGATCGTCCATGCCGCGCTCTGCCGTGCGCAGCGGAATATCCGCCAAATCCAGCATGTTAACGATATTGGAATAACTCATCTCATACTGCAGCGTAAACGCCACCATATCAAAGGTGCGCACCGGCTTCGCGCTCTCTAAGGACAGCAGCGGAATCCCCTCTTTCCGCATTTCCTGCTCCATATCGTCCCAGGGCGCAAACACCCGTTCGCAGATGGTGTCCGCACGCTCATTGAGCATATGATACAAAATCTTCATGCCAAGGTGGGACATGCCCACCTCGTACACATCCGGAAAGCAGAACGCCACCCCCATGGACTCCGCCGTCCACGGTTTGTGCACACTGTTAAATTCATTACCGATGTAACGCGCCGGCTTTTGCACCCGTTTTAAACATCGCTCCAACTTTGCTCGATACATAGTGTTCCTCCCATGCTGCATTTTAAGCATCTTATTCTCACATCTTATTATCATATCCTATTTTTTAAAAAGTTGCAAGCATAATCTGCCATTTTGTCCCGTAAAATGATACAAAGATGTTGTCCGACTTTTTAGAAAGCAGGTGTTTGTTATGACCGAAACCTACCGCGGCCGCACCGGCACGCGCAAAGAACCGGCGCATGCCGAAAAAACAGAAACTCGCCCCAGATCACTCAGCCGTCTGCTCCTGAAGCAGACCGCCGCCGCCCTCGTATTTTCTCTGGCAGCCGTCGGCATGCAAAGCGTTCCCTTGCCGCGCGTCAGCCAATGCGCCGCCGCGCTCGGCCGTGCACTGCGCTATGAGACAGATCTCTCGGCCGTTCGGGAGATCGAAACCGATCTGCTTGACCGCCTGAACGGCTTGCTGCACCGAAACGCCGCGCCGAACGCGCCCTCCGGCGATGCGGCGGCGGAAGAAAACACGGCGGACAGCGCACCCGGTACCGGCGCAGCGGCCGAAGATAGTGCGTCAAATACGGATACCGGCGCAATTACCAACCACTGATGCGGACGGTACATATCGACCGCAGCGGTCAGCTATGGTTTGGAGAAAAATTGAGCATTCACCTGCTCTTGCTTCCGCTTTGCTTTGCCGCCGCCGCTTTCCGCTATTTTCCCGTCTTTGCCGTCAGCTGGGGTGCGGCGCTCCTGCACGAAATGGCACACATCGGGACAGCACGCGCACTCGGCGTTCCCATCCGCGGCATCGGTCTCTTTCCCTTTGGCGTATGCGCAAGGCTGAAAGATCCGATCATCAAATCCCCGGCAAAAGAAATCGTCATCGCCCTTGCCGGGCCGCTGTGCAGCCTTTTTTTGGCGGCGGTCTGTCATCTGCTCTCCCTGCATCATCAAAGCGGACTGCTCTCCTATGCCGCGGCGGTCAGCTTTGCCATGGCACTGCTGAACCTGCTTCCCTGTCTGCCGCTGGACGGCGGACGGGTTCTGCGCGCCATCTTAACGCTCGGCTCCGATGCCATGTCGGCGCGGCAAACCACCCTGCGCATCAGCTATGCTGTTGCGCTGCTTATCATCGCGGCCGCCGTTTTTCTGCTGCTCACCGCCTCGTTTCAGTTTTATCTTTTGCTGATCGGCGTGTTTCTGCTCGGCAATTTATGCACCGAACAAAAAAGCATCTCCCGTCAGGCATTGCGAGAGCTGCTGTATCACAAGGATAAATTAGCAAAAGACGGTCTGCGATACAGCGCGGTTCTTTGTGCCTATCAGGATCTTCCGGCACGGCGGCTGCTTCGGAGACTGTCCTATCATAAATATTATACGATACAGGTTTTGGATCAAAGAGAAGAAATCCTCGGCACCCTCACCGAAGGTCAAATTTTAACTGCGCTGCTTGAGGGCAGCATTCGCCAGACGCTGGGCGAAATATTAGCCGACAGGCACAAAAATCACTGCTCCAAAAATTCCCGCAACTGCGCCACGGTATCGACCAAATAATCCGCGCCGGATCGCTCCAGCTCTCCCGGTTCCGCATAGCCGAACCGCACGCCAAGCGCCGCGATACCGCACTGTTTGGCGCCGAGGATGTCCTGTTTGCGGTCGCCGATCATCAGCACCGTATCAAGCGGCGGATGCTTTAACTGACGGAGCACCTCGTCAATGACCTCATTTTTATAGTTGCGCCGGCCGTCCAGTTCGCTGCCCACCGTAACGTCAAAATACGGCGCCATGTCATAGGCCTCTAAAATCTGACGGGCAAACACGATCGGTTTTGACGTTGCAAGGCAAATGATTCTTCCCTTATCTTTCAGTGCGCGGAGCATTTCAATAACGCCGGGAT
>CAVGTH010000039.1:9103-15255 GCA_963632045.1 Roseburia faecis
CGCCGGGATACCGCGCGTTTTCAAAGATGCCGATTTTAGAAAACCGTTCCCGGTATTTTTCCACCGCCGCCTTTGCCTGATCCTCCGAAAAACCGTAAAAATCCCGGAACGAATCAATGAGCGGCGGCCCGATCACACGGTTGAGGCGATCCAATTCCTCCTCCACGCCGAACGCACGCAGCGCATACTGAAAGGATTTTGTGATTCCTTCCTTCGGGTCGGTCAATGTCCCATCCAGATCAAATAATAAATTCTGATACACCGTTTTTCTCCTTTATTTAAATTCTGTGAAATCCCGGCACATGAGAGGCAAACACAATACGGTTTTGGCTCCGGCACGCCTAGATGTTAGTCAAGGGTAATTCTCGGATTTTCCTTAGACGGCTTATATAAGACAAACTTGTTGCCGATAATCTGAATGGTCTCCGCCCCCGATGCCTTGGCCGCCATCTCGGCCGCCTCCCGCGTGTCAAGCAGCGCACTGTCTAAAACATGCACTTTAATCAGTTCCTTTGCCTCCAGCGCGTCCTCAAACTGTCTTACCATATTCTCGGTCATGCCGTCTTTTCCCATTTGATAAAGCGCCGGTATAGTATTTGCCATCTTTCTAAGCTTTGCACGTTGTTTTCCTGTCATCAAAATCATCCTTTCATCCGATCTCTTTTTTCTTGCGCAGTCCGATCAGTCCAATCGTCATCAGCGCCGGAAAGACAATCACGGCAAGCAGTCCCATCCGCAATGCAATGTCCCCGGATCCAATCCGCTCCAGCGCCCCGGAAACCATACCGGTCACGCCGGGGCCGCTCAGGCAGCCCAGATCACCGCCCAATGCCAAAAAGGCAAAAAGTGCCGTTCCGCCGGTCGGAAAATGCCCGGACGAAAGACTGGTCACGCCCGGCCACATGAGTCCCACCGAAAGACCGCAAAGGCCGCAGCCGATCAGCGACAAAATCGGATTGGGCGAAAGTCCGCAGAGCAAATAACTTACAATACAGCCGACGCTGCTGATGATAAGGGCGCGGCGCAGATGCAGCCGGCCGCCGAATATCCCGTAAAACGTACGCGAAACTCCCATCAAAATTCCAAAGGCACAAGGCCCCAAAAGGTCGCCCAACGCCTTGGAAACGTGAAGTCCGCTCTCTGCAAACATCGAGGACCACTGCGCCATTGCCTGTTCTGCCGCACCGGAGCAAACCATCAGCAAAAGCATCAGCCAGAATGCACCCTTTTTCAAAAGGTCAAGAACGCTGTCCCTCTCGTTCTCCTCCACCAGCTTGCATAACGGAACGCGGGTAAAAAAGAATACGTTAAACAGCGGCAAAAGTGACCATGCATAGAACAAATACCGCCATTTTGCAATGCCGACGGTGGCAAAATACAGGGTTGAAATCAAAATCACGCCCACCTGTCCCCAGCAATACATGGCATGGAGCAAACTCATCCTGGCCGATTTCTGCGTGCCGGGCAGAGACTCCACGATGGGGCTGATTAACACCTCGGCCAGGCCGCCGCCGACCGCATTCACCAGTGTTGCAATCACAAGTCCTATGTAAGGATTTGGCAAAACAGACGGCAAAACGCCGTAAAATACCAATCCCAAAAACGCCAAAACATGTGCCGTCACCGCACTGACGCGATAGCCGATCTTGTCGGTCAGCTTGGAAGACACCAGATCGGTCACCAGCTGAGTGCCGAAGTTTAGGGTAATTAAAGCCGTGATCGCCTCAATCGAGACCGAAAACGAACGCTGAAAGGTTAAAAACAAAAGCGGCGGCAAATTATTGACCGCGGCCTGCGTAATATATCCGAGATAGCAGGCAAGCTCGGTATGGCTATATTTTAATGGTTTCATACTTTTTCTCTCATTCTAAGATTTTATCATTATTTGGTATCGTACCAGCTTTTTCCGGTGTTCATGTCCACCGTCAGAGGCACATGCAGCGGATAAGCGCGTTCCATCTCTTCTTTTAAAATCCGTCGTACCGCGTCGGCCTCGTCCTGCGGCGTTTCCACAATCAGTTCATCGTGGATTTGCAGAATCAGTCTGGCACGCAGCTTTTCCTCCTTCAGACGGCGGTGCACCGCAACCATGGCAATCTTAATGATGTCCGCTGCCGTCCCCTGGATCGGCGCGTTCATCGCCACGCGCTCTCCAAACGCCTGCGTCACTTTATTGGATGCACGAAGTTCCGGCATGTACCGGCGTCTGCCGAGCAGCGTCACGGCGTAGCCCTTTTCTCTCGCAAACGCGACAGAATCCTTCATATAGGCGTCCACCTTGGGATAATGTTTCAAATATCCCTTGATATAGGCATCGGCCTCACGCATGGGAATCTTTAAATCCTGTGCAAGCGAAAAGGCGCCGATGCCGTAAACAATGCCGAAATTGACCGCCTTTGCGCGCGAGCGCATGGTCGGCGTCACTTCGTCCATCGGCACACCAAACACCTGGGACGCCGTCTGGGTGTGGATATCCAATTCGTGAAGGAACGCCCCTTTCATGGTATCGTCGTCCGAGATATGCGCCAAAACACGCAGTTCAATCTGGGAATAATCGGCGTCAACCAGGCAGCTATCCTCATTTTCTGCCACAAACATGCGCCGAATCTCACGTCCCAGCTGCGTCCGCACCGGAATATTCTGAAGATTCGGTTCGGTGCTGCTGATCCGCCCGGTCGCCGTCACGGTCTGGTTAAAGTTGGAATGAATCCTTCCCGTTTTCTGATCGATCATAGGGATCAAGCCCTCGACATAGGTCGATTGCAGTTTGGTAAGCTGGCGGAATTTCAGCACCTTTTCTACAATCGGATGCTGATCCAGCAGCTTATTCAAAACCTCCACATTGGTGGAATAGCCGTTCTTATTCTTCTTTCCGCCGGGAAGTTGCAGCTTTGCAAACAAGATATCACCCAGCTGTTTGGGAGAATTGATGTTAAACTCCTCACCGGCCAGATCATAAATCTCCGCCGTCAGGGCATCAATCTGACCGCTAAGCTGCGCGCCGAACGCCTGCAGCGCGTCCTTATCCACGTACACGCCCACATACTGCATGTCGGCAAGCACCCGGCTCAGCGGCAGTTCTATCTCGTAATACAGGCGGTGCTGCCCCTCTTGCTCGATGCGTTCCTTAAAATATTGCTGCAGGGCAAAAATCGCCGCCGTACGATCCGCCTCATGCTGTCCGTCATCGGACGATTCCGAAAAATCCATCGTCAGCTGCCCGTCCGCCTCGGTTTGCTTTTCGGTATCGGACAGTGCCGCACCCAAATAGGTCAGACAAAGATCCTCCACCGTATAGCTTGCTTTGGTCGGCTCGGCCAGATAGGCCGCGATCATGACGTCAAAACAAAGCCCTTGGTAATCGATTCCCTGTTTCATCAGATACAGGATATCTTCCTTGCAGCAGAATCCGCATTTTAAAAGTTCTGCGTCCTCAAAAAATGCGGTCAACCCCGATTTTGTGATATCAAAAACCGTGTAGACGGTCTCTCCGTCCCGGGTAAAGAAGAGCGCGGCTGTATCGCCGTCACGGCGCAGCGTATAGGAAACCGCCGTCTCCTTTTTCAAATAGCGTTCCATCTCGGACTCATCGATCACGGTTTTTACGCCATGGATTGCCGCCGTCTTGTCCGCATCGCTCACTGCCGGCAAGGAAAGTTTTTGCAAAAAGGACTGAAAATTCAGCCGTGTAAACAGGGCACCAAGCGCCGGTGCGTCATATTCCTGCATCCGAAACGCCGCAAGGTCAATGTCGATCGGCACCGCGCGGTCGATGGTTGCCAATGTCTTGCTGAGATAAGCGCCATCCCGATCCTCTGCGAGTTTTTTGCGCACGGACGGCGTAAGTTCCAACTCGTCCAGATGCGCATAGATTTCCTCGATGGCATGATAATTTTGAATCAGGGAGAGCGCTGTCTTTTCGCCGATGCCCTTGACGCCGGGGATATTGTCGGACGGATCGCCCATCAGCCCCTTTACGTCGATAAATTCCTTTGGCGTCACGCCGTATTTTTCTTGCACCTGTGCCGCATCATAATCCGTGGTGGTTGTCTTTCCCATTCGGGTCACCACCAGTTTAATGACCGTGTTATCCGATGCCAGCTGCAAGTCGTCCTTATCGCCGGTCAAAATCCGGCAGGCAATCTTCTTTTCATCACAAAGCAACGAGACGGTACCGATTAAATCGTCCGCCTCGTAGCCTTCCATTTCAATGCAGGCGCACCGCATTGCGCCGAGCACTTCTTTGATTAAGGGCAGCTGCACTAAAAAATCCTCCGGTGCCGGTTTGCGCTGCGCCTTGTATTGATCGTACATCTTGTGCCGAAATGTCTTTGCCTTGACATCAAATGCAACGCAAAGATAATCCGGCTTTTCCTCCTCCAGATATTTAAACAGAATATTTAAAAATCCGTAGACCGCATTGGTCGGTGTGCCGTCCGGCGCCGTCAGCGGCCGAATCCCGTAATAGGCACGGTTTAAAATGCTGTTTCCGTCAATCAGCAAAAGCTTTTCCATTCTTATCCCTCTTCCCCGGCAATCGTAACCAGGATTTTACTTTTGTTTTGGTTATCCGCAATCAGTTCCGCCCGATAGCCGCATTGGTTTGCGTATTGCAAAAGGCGGTTCCACTCTTTCTCAGAAAGGCTGAGCGTTACGGCATCATTTCCGCCGTCGGCCGCGGCATCACTGCCGCCGACCTGTTTCTCGCTCCAGGCAATCCCTGTCTTTTGCGCGGCTGCCGCTAAAAACGCGTGTACGTCCGGCACGGTAATAGCATAGACATTCTCCATGGCATAAGCCGTCTTTGCGCGGCTCTCGCTGCTGTCCGCCGCCATGGCAGCGCCGCCGCTTGCCGATGCCGCATATCCTTGCATCTCTTCTGCAGCGTTCTCCGCACGCTCCATATCCTCGCTGCTTTGCACCGAGACAGCCTCATTCTCCTGCGGTGCGTCACTCTCCTTCGCGGATTGTTTTTGCCGCGCCGCGGCCGTCTCTTTCGGCGCTGCGGCCGGTTGCTGCGCCGGGGCGCTCTCCTCCGTCTTTTTTGGTGCGGCAGTGTCCTGCTTTCCGGTCGGCGCCGGCGTTTCCGCCTGCGGCGCCGCCTGCTCCGTTTTGCCGCTTGCTGCCTTTTCGTCTGTCTTCGTCTTTGCCCCGGCCGACGCCGCAGGTGCCGAGGTCTCCCGGCTGCCCTCTGCCTTTTCCGTCTCATTGCCGGGCGCCGTTTCCGCTTGAGGGTCGGTTGTCTCCATGGGGCGCGGCTGCGCACTCTCTGTCGGAGTTTTGACCGTCTCCGTCTCGTTCCAGACATCATCGGCATGCAGATACCGCTGATACAGTCCGCCGGAAAAAACGCCGATCGCAATCGCCGCGCATGCCGCGGCCGAAATCAGAATCCTTATCTGTTTTTTTCTCATATCTCGGAGTGGGATCCGTTTCTTCTCTTTCGTTTCTGTCATCATTTCATCGGCGGCCGCCGTCAGCTTTTCATGCAGTGTTTTTTCAAAGTCCGCAGGCATCTCCGGCACAGGATCCTGCTCTGTCAGCCGATGCATTGCCAAAAGACTTTGGTATTCTGCACGGCAATCCGCGCAGGAATCCAAATGTGCTCTAAAAGGCTGCAACTCTTTCTCGCTCAGGCTGCCGCAGACGGCGTCAAACATACGCTCCAGACAGGTATCGCAGTCCATATGTTCCTTGCCCATGAAAATCCCCTCCTTTCCTCTTTGTTTTCACTGTCTATTATTTTAGACGAAATCATCGTCAAATAGTTCCCTGTTTTGTGCTAAAATTTTCTTCAGTGCCGCCCTTGCGCGATTGATACGGGATTTTACCGTTCCGACCGAGCATTGCAGCATGTTTGCAATCTCATCATAAGAAAATCCTTCAATGTCCCGCAGAATGATGACTTTTTGGTGCTCCTCGCCAAGCTGGCGGATTGCGGCATGTACCGCGCTGCGCACCTGATTTCTCTCTGCCGTCTCGTCCGGCGTAGGCCCGTCATCAGCCAAGGACGCCGCGATCGATCCGTCCTCGGTCTCAATCTCCTGATCCAGTGAATAATTCTCGTGGCGGCGCATCTTTTTTTGTTCATCAAAGCAGGTATTGGTCGCCACCCGGTAAATCCAGGTAGAAAACTTCGCGTTGCCCCGGAA
>CAVGTH010000040.1:0-15100 GCA_963632045.1 Roseburia faecis
ATCCCGGTTGGTCGGCGTCATCATCGCCTTCACCGGAATCGGTGCGATCCTTTTTCTCTGAAACGCACCCATCAGAAGATCAAACTGCACCTTACTCAAATCACACATGAGAAGGAACTCGCCGTACGCGCCCTGCGGCATATCCGCTGTGGGTTCCGCGCTCTCATAGCCGGAAAGCCCGGCAAGATAACCCACCTTTTGATGGATTTCCTCCGGCGCAACTTCCTTTACCGCGATGCGCAGCGGTGCTGCCGCGGCACGCAGCTGTGCCACCTTTTGTGTTCCGATCTTATAACATAAAATGCTTGCTTTCATATCGTCTACCTGTTTTTTGAAAATCTTTCTATAATCGCATCCACGATTCTTCCGGATGCAAGGCCGTCCCCGTACGGGTTTACTGCCTTTGCCATACGGTGGTAGGCGTTTTCGTCCGTCAAAAGTTCGGATGCCATGCGCACAATCGTATCCTTATCCACTCCGGCAATCTTCACCGTACCGGCATCAACCGCCTCCGGCCGTTCGGTCTCTCCGCGCAGAACCAGTACCGGCTTTCCGAGTGAAGGCGCCTCCTCCTGCAAGCCGCCGGAGTCTGTCAAAACCATAAATCCGCGCTGGATTGCGTTATGCAGTTCGTCGGCATTGACCGGCTCAATCAGCTTTACCCGATCCAGGTTGCCCAGGATCTCATAAGCCACCTCCCGTACGGCAGGGTTTAAATGCACCGGATACACAACCTCGATATCGTCAAAGGTCTCGACCAGTTCGCGTACCGCCGTGCAGATATTGCGCAGCGGCTGACCCAGGTTTTCACGGCGGTGCGCCGTCATCACAATCACACGTTTGGTGTCCCACGGCATTTTGGCAAGCGTCGGATCCTTAAAGGTGTAATCCTCGCGCACGGTCGTTTTCAGCGCGTCAATCACCGTATTGCCCGTCACAAAAATATCCGCGTCACTGACGCCCTCGCGGAGCAAATTCTGACGGTTGCGCTCGGTCGGCGCAAAATGCATGTCTGCAATCACGCCGGTCAGCCGGCGGTTGATTTCCTCCGGGAACGGCGCGTATTTATCGTAGGTACGCAGCCCGGCCTCGACATGGCCGACTGCAATCTGGTTATAGAACGCCGCAAGACTTCCGACAAATGTCGTGGAGGTATCGCCGTGTACCAGCACGATATCCGGCTTTGCCTCCTTCATCACCCGATCCAGACCCTCCAGCGAATGACCGACAATTTCCACCAGGGTCTGGCGCTGCTTCATAATATTTAAGTCAAAATCCGGCGTGATATGAAAAATCTCAAGCACCTGATCAAGCATCTGCCGATGCTGCGCCGTCACGCAGACAATGGAGTCAATGATATCGCTATGCTTTTCCAGTTCCTTCACCAGCGGCGCCATTTTGATTGCCTCCGGCCGCGTGCCGAAAACCGTCATTACTTTGATTTTATTCATCCTTCTTTTCCTCCATGTAAGATAAGTCCCGGTTATCGTCACTGTGCAGCGAAGGGTCTTTCAGCTCTCCCATCAGATGCAGAGACACCAGTATAATAAGCAGTACCGCCAAAATCAATAAGATTCCGCGCAGATACCCTTTGATCGAAACAACCACGGCAGTCAGGCACAAAACGGCCGTCAGCGTATACAAAATTGCAACCGTCTTTCGCTGCGAAAAGCCCATGTCTAAAAGCCGGTGATGCAGGTGGCCGCGATCCGGCGACATCGGCGATCTGCCGGTTAAAATACGGCGTATAATCGCAAACATCGTGTCAAAAATCGGCAGTCCCAGCACCAAAAGCGGAATCGCAAACGAGATGATCGCCGATAGCTTTAAAACGCCCTGGATGGAGATACAAGCTAAGATAAAGCCCAAAAACAACGCACCGGTGTCTCCCATAAAGATTTTGGCCGGGTTAAAGTTATACGGCAAAAATCCGAACCCGGCGCCGGCAACCGCCGCCGTCAGAATCGCGACATTGGAGTTGTTGCTGATCAGCGTCAGCGCCAGAAGCGACATGGAGGCGATGGACGATACGCCGACCGCCAGACCGTCCAGACCGTCAATCAGGTTGACCGCGTTACAAATTCCCACAATCCAGATAACCGAAATAGCAACCGATACCCAGTAATTCAGCACGATATACGGCGCCCCGAACCAATGGGAAAACGGATTGGCAAAGTGTGCAATCCGAACGCCGGAATAGACCACCACGGTCGCCGCAATAATCTGACAAAGCAGCTTGACAATCGGCCGCATATCCGTCATATCATCGATAACGCCGACCGTAACGATAATGACGCAGCCGATTAAGATGCCCATGGTCTCATGATCGATGGTCGCAAAGCACAAGACACTGACAATAAATCCGTAAAAAATCGCAAGACCGCCGATCAGCGGAATCGGCTTTTTATGCACCCGTCTGGCATCCTTGGGGACATCGATGGCATTGATTTTATGGGCAAGCGAAATCACCATCGGCGTTGCCGCAAAGGAAATCAGCCCTGCAACCAGCAATGCCAGACACACATAGAGATTTTGATCAAAAAGCATGTTTGCTTCCTCCTGTTCTAGCCGTAAGCCCGTCTGAAAAGGCAAAATTTCGGCATCATTTGGCTTATCATCGCAGCAAATCGCTCATGGATTGCCGAGTATTTTAACACCGTTTGAGCGGAAACCCGCCTCCCAAAATCGGAGTTCGGATTACTCTCTTTCGGCTACGGCTGGATAAAGCCGACCTTGCGGTAAACCTTGGACAGCGTTTTCATTGCCGTCTTTGCCGCAACCTCTGCGCCGCGACGGTAAACCTGCTCTAAATAATCCTTGTTTGCCATGAGATCCCGATATCTTTCCTGTATCGGCCGCAGGGTCTCTGCCACCGCCTCGGCAACTGCGGCCTTAAAATCGCCGTAGCCCTTGCCGTCAAACAAAACCTCAATCTCGTCCATGCTCTTGCCGGTCACCGCAGAATAGATGCTCATCAGATTTTCGATGCCCTCTTTTCCCTCGCCGCGCTTGACCTCGCTGCCGGAATCCGTAACCGCACGCTTGATTTTGCGCACCACGGCATCGATCGGATCAAGCAGCAAAATGTAGCCGTTTTCATTCGGATCCGATTTAGACATCTTCTGGGTGGGATCCTGAAGGCTCATGATTCTGGCGCCGACTTTCGGGATATATCCCTCCGGCACCTTAAAGGTCTCACTGTATGCGTTATTAAAACGGTTTGCAAGATCGCGCGTCAGTTCCAAATGCTGGCGCTGATCCTCACCGACCGGAACCAGATCCGCCTGATAAAGCAGGATATCCGCCGCCATTAACGAGGGATAGGTAAACAGCCCTGCGTTGATATTATTCTCATGCTTTCTGGATTTATCCTTAAACTGCGTCATACGGGACAACTCACCCATATACGTGTTACAGGTCAGCACCCAGGAAAGCTGTGCATGCGCCGGAACGTGGGACTGGAAAAAGACCGGGCTTTTTTCCGGGTCAATGCCGCACGCCAAAAACAACGCCAACAAATCCATTGCGTTCTTCCGAAAATCCTTCGGCACCTGGCGCACCGTAATGGTGTGAAGATCCGCCAGCATAAAATAACATTCGTAGGTATCGTCGGTCTGCAAATCCACCCAATTGCGCAGCGCACCGACATAGTTTCCGAGCGTCAGAGCGCCGGAGGGCTGGATTCCGCTTAATATTCTCTTTTTCTCTGCCATATCAGTCACCTACCACTTCTTTCAAAACCTCGCCGAGTGCGTGGATTCCGCTGCGGATTTCTTCCTCCGACGCGGTGGAATAATTCATCCGGAACGTACTGTAACTTGCCTTGTCGTCGATCATGGTCGTTGCACCCGGCACAAAAGCGACACCGCGCTCTAACGCCTTTTGCATAACCACCTTGCTGTCATACTGCTTTGGCATGGTACAAAACAGGAACAGACCGCCCTGCGGACAGGTATGAGTCACCGACGCCGGGAATTCCCGATCCATGCATTCCATCATCAGCTTGCACTTTTTTCCGTATGCCGCACGCAGCTTTGCGATATGCGCGTCGATATCAAAGCGCGTCACAAATTCATATGCAATCATCTGCGACAAAACGTTGGTGTGTACGTCCTCCACCTGTTTGCAGATAATCATCCGCTCCATCAGCGCCGGGTCGCAGCTGACATAACCCAGACGAAGTCCCGGCGACAAAATCTTGGAAAACGTGCTGAGGTATACCACACGTCCCTCGGTGTCCATGGACTTGATGGTCGGAATCTCCTCGCCGGCAAAACGAAGTTCGCCGTAGGGGTTGTCCTCAAATATGATAAAGTCATAGGTCTTTGCAAGTTCTAACAGCTTTTTACGCTTTTCATAAGACATGGTGATTCCGGACGGATTCTGGAAGGTAGAAATCGTATAGAGTACCTTTACGTTCGGATGTGCCTTCAGCGTTGCCTCCAGCTTTTCCATATCCATGCCGTCGCTCTCTACCGGAACGCCGTAAAGTTCGGCATTGTTGGAACGGTACGCATTCAGCCCGCCGATAAAGCTGGGTTCCTCACACACAACGCCGTCGCCGGGGTTTAAAAGCGATTTTGCCGCAAGGTCAATGCCCTGCTGACCGCCGCTGACGATAATGGTATCGTCACGGTCGCTGATAATCCCCTGTCTTTTCAGCCGTGCAATGACCCAGTCGCGCAGCGGCGTATATCCCTCGGTCACTCCGTACTGCAGCGCAACCTCGCCCTGATTTTTTAAAACGTCTGCTGCAATCTCCGCCAGTTCCTCTTTCGGGAAAAGCTTGGGATCCGGCGCACCGCCGGCAAACGAGATAATGCCCGGTTTTGCCAGCAATTTAAAAATCTCACGGATGGCGGAAGCCTCCAAATGCTTGACCTTGTCCGAAAACTTCTTTTGTATTTCCTGCATTTTTTCCACTCCTCACTGTAATTACAATCTACACCGGTAAGCCAAAAACGGCAAACCGAAAAATGTCAGGATTCGTCTCCGCAGGCGAATCCATACTCTCCTTTTTATGCCTCGCCGTGTTCTTTCCAATGCTGATACAGCAATTCAAACAATGCAATCACGGCCGCCAGAATCAGCAAAAGATGGGTCGCAAGATCCAGTCCGCGCTTGATTCGCATAAGTCGCATCTTCCGTTTTGCCTTGCGCCGCCCTTTGCGAAAGGCGCGGTCGGCGTACTTTGCCGCCGACTCTAAGGTCTCGCCGGCACGGTGCACGTATGGCGCCGCATATCTTGCCGCCTCATCACAGTATTCTTGCCATTTTAACATGGAATCTACCTCCTGCCTATTCTTCGCTGCAGCTCTCCATTTCTGCAATATAGGGAAGCTGGCGATAACGTTCGTCAAAATCCAATCCGTAGCCGACAATAAATTTATCCGGAATCTCAAATCCGGTATAGTCCGCCTCAAATTCCACCTGACGGCGGGACGGTTTGCTCAAAAGCGCACACACCTTAATGGACGCCGGATTCCGCTTTTGAAGCATCGGAATCAGCTGCACCAGGGTGTTGCCGGAGTCGATGATATCCTCTGCCAAAAGCACATGCTTTCCGGCGATATCAATATCAATGTCCTTTTTAATCTTGATTTCGCCGCTGCTCTCCGTACCGCGGCCGTAGCTGGAAACCTGCATAAAATGCACCTGAATATCACCGCGAAGCTGCCGCACCAGATCGCCGATAAAGACAAAACAGCCCTTTAAAATCCCTAAAACGATCAGTTCTTTGTCTCCGTAGTCGGCGTTAATCGCCGCGCCCAATTCCTCTACCTTATTTTTAATTTCCTCTTCGGTCAGCATAATCTTGCCAACCTTCATCTGTTGTGTCATAGGTAACCACCAGCCCTCTCCTTTGTTTTATGTCTCCCTTATATGGCTCCGCCACACGGCAGCCAATGACCGCAAGCACCTGATCATCACTGCAAAGCAACGGCAAGGTATCGCGTATATGATTGGGAATCTTTTGATCTATCATAAAATTTTTTAATTTTTTTTCTCTTCCATCGGCAAAAACCGCAATGCGGTCACCGTTTCTGCGCGTCCTGAGCACAAGGCGCATGCCGCTGAGTTTTTCGGTATCTAACACCATCTGATTCTTTTTTATGGTTTGTCCTGCCTCCGCCTCGTCAAAGCGGATGTGCCAGGCACCGAACGAATAACTGTTGCCGCACGCGACCTCAATCGGCTCCGGCAAAGGTTCCTTTGCCTGTTCCGGCGCAAACGCCAGCCAGCCGTAACGCACCGTCACATTAAGCCCCTGCGGCAGGATCACCTTTGCGCCGGTCTCTTTATCCAAAAGCTGCCGCACCGCCTCCCAGTGCTGCCGGCCGACAAGGTACTCTCTTCCCATCACCTTTTGTGCCGCCATTTTCAAAAGCCGTGTCGCGATGGACGGCGCAAGCATCCGCAGCGATTCAATATCCAAAACCACCGGCTCCTTTTTCGGACTTGGGTTGCCGATGCGCCGATAAAGCCGCGCCGCGTAACCGTCTATAAAATCCCCGTCCTCTCTCATGTTGGCAGCCAGCACGCTGAGCGTTCCCAGAATGTTGGGATTAAACTCCTTTTCAAGCATGGGCAGCAGGAGATGCCGAATCTTGTTTCGGGTACAGTCATCTTCTAAATTGGTGCTGTCGATACAATAGTGCAAATCATTTTCCAGGCAATACGCCTCAATCTCCGCGCGGCTGACATCAAGCAGCGGACGAATCACGCCATCCGGCCGCACATAGCGAATCCCGGCAAGCCCCGAAATCCCGGCGCCGCGCAAAATCCGCATCAGCACTGTCTCTGCCTGATCGTTACGGTTGTGCGCCGTTGCGACTGCCTGCGCGCCGATCTCATCACGAATCTCATGAAAGCATCGGTATCGTGCCAGCCGACCGGCCGTCTCAAGCGATATCTTTTCGGATTTTGCAAGTTCCGGCACCGAAACCGACCTTTCGATGAACGAAACACCAAGCTTTTGGCAAAATTCCTCGGCAAAAGCGGCATCACGGTCGGCCTCTGCGCCCCGGATTCCGTGCCGGATATGTACCGCAGTCAGCGTGAGTGAAAATTCCTCTTTCAAGGCGTTCATCACATGCAAAAGGCAGACGGAATCGGCGCCGCCGGATACACCGATCAGCACGTGATTTCCCTCTTCTGTCATGGCATGCTCCCTGATTGCGGCACGCACCGTCTCGCGCACTTTCCTTGTGTTACATTGCATGGTTTTCGCTCCAGTCCGTAAACATGGTATATTCGCCGATCCAAGTCAGATACTCACATCCGACCGCACCGTTTCTGTGCTTGGCAAAGTTGCATTTTGCCTTGTTGGGCTCTTCGGCATCCTCATGATAATAGCCGTCCCGATGCAAAAACATAACCATATCCGCATCCTGCTCGATCGCACCGGAATCACGCAGATCGCTGAGCAGCGGCTCTCTCTTTTCCTTATCGGAGGCACGGCTCAGCTGTGACAGTGCAATAATCGGAATATTTAAATCGTTTGGCAAAATCTTTAAGGTACGGGAAATCTCGGATATCTCATTCGGGCGGTTGCCGCTGCGGCCGCCGCCCGTAATCAGCTGCAAATAGTCGATCACCACAAGGTCAAGACCCCGATCCAGCATCAGTTCCCGGCAGCGTGCACCGATCTCGCTGACGGTAATACTGGAGGTATCGTCCACATAAATCCCTGCGTCGCCCAGCGCCGCAACTGCATTGCCGATCTTGCCCCATTCCTCATCCTTGATCTCGCCTTTTTTGATGCGCTCGGCACTAATCTTTGCCTCAGCACTGATAAGACGGTTCACAAGCTGCGCAGACGGCATCTCCAAACTGAAAATGGCTACGTTCTTTTTTGCCTTCACGGCCACGTTTTGCGCAATATTGAGCGCAAAGCTTGTCTTACCCATTGCCGGCCGCGCCGCCAGAATAATCAGTTCCGCCGCATGCAGTCCGGAGGTTCGCCGGTCAATATCAATGAACCCGGTCGGGATCCCGGTGATCTTATCCTGTCTTTTGCTGAGCATTTCTAGGTGCTCCAGACTCTCCGTCAGGTACTGGCTGATATGAACCAGCCCCTTGCTGCTGCGATCCTGCGAAATCTTAATCACATCGTCCTGCAGTGCCGCGATGATCGCGTCCGTATCCTCGTCGCCGCGATAACACTGGCCGCGCACCGTATCGGCAATATGAATCAGACGGCGCTTGACCGCCTTATCCTTGACAATGCCGGCATAGTAGCTGACGCTGTCCGTAGACGGAACCAGATTGGCAACCTCAACGATAAATTCGATGCCGCCGATTTTTTCAAAACTGCCGCGCAGGATCAAATGCTCCTTTAAGGTGACCAGATCAATCGGCTTTCCCATATTATAAAGTTCAATAATCGCCTCAAAAAGTTCCCGGTGGCGGTCGATATAAAAATCCTCGCCGCGCACCAGTTCCAGCACCGAGGGAATGCAGTCCCGGTCTAAATAGATTGCCCCAAGCACCGACTGTTCCGCCTCATTGCTGAACGGCATGGAAAACTCGGCGCTCTCCGGCGGCGCGTTTAAATTCTCCTCATACATGGTATCTCACCTGTTTTCTTAAAACTACGCTTCCGTTACCTCAACCTTAAAGGTACCTACGATTTTGGGATACAGCGTCACCTGCACCTCACGAATGCCGCAGGTTTTGATGCCGTCCGGCAGATCAATCTTACGCTTGTCAACATCGATGTTATACTGCTCCTTCAGCGCTTTTGCAACGTCCTTTGAGGTGATCGAGCCAAACAGTCTCCCCTCTTTGCCGGCCTTGGCAGTCAGTTTCACCTTGACCTCCTTCATCCGCTCGGCAATGTTGGACGCCTTTAACTCTTCCTGGTTACGCTTATACTGCTCCGCGCCGCGCTTGCCCTCCAGTTCATTAAGCGCCTGCTTGGTTGCAAGCTTTGCAAGTCCCTTGGGAAGCAAAAAGTTGTTTGCATATCCGTCACTGACGTTAATCAGATCGCCCTTCTTTCCCTGTGCCTTTACATCCTGCAATAAAATAACTTTCATGATCGGATCCTCTCTTTCTCTATGGTTACGTCTTTGGTCTCTACTTCGCCCTTGTGTGGTTTTCTTCAAAAACCACCTCGTCAATTGCGCTGCAAAGTTCTGCCTCGGCAAGGCTTAAATTGTTATTGCTCAGCTGCGCGCCGGCAATGGTAATATGACCGCCGCCGCCCAGTTTTTCCAGTATTACCTGCACATTGACCGAGCCTAACGAACGGCCGCTGATGATGATGCGGTTTCCGTCCGCGGCAAGCACAAACGCCGCCTCAATGCCGCGGATTCCCAAAAGTTCATCCGCCGCCTGGGCAACGACCAGCTGCATATCCGCACCGCGTTCGCTGCACAGCGCAATCGCAATGTTGCTGCGATAGATTTTTGCGTGGCTGATAATGCGGGAACGCTGAATATAGGTATTTAAATCACTGCGGAAAAGCCGCTTGACATTGACCGGATCAACCCCAAGCCGGCGCAGATATGACGCGGCCTCAAAGGTTCGCACCCCGGTTTTAAAGGTAAAACCTTTGGTGTCTAAATAGATACCGCTGTAAATCGCCTCCGCCTCATAAGGCTCTAAGGTGCTGTCACTGTCGATGTAGGGAATCAGTTCGGTCACCATCTCACTGGAGGACGATACATACGGCTCATGGTAGCTGAGTACGGTTTCTTCAATAAATTCTTCGCTGCGGCGATGATGGTCGATCAGCACCACATTTTGAATATTCTTCAGCACGCTCGGATATTCCACAATGCTGGGACGGTGCGTATCCACCACAATCAGCAGCGTCTTTTCATCGATGAGATCCAGTGCGCGGGTCTCGCCAATGATGCGCTCCCGGTACTCGTCATGCTCCAGTAAACTGTCTAAAATGATGCGGACATTATTATGCACGCGATCCATCGCGATGTAGACATCCACCTTTTTATCACGCAAAATCCGAAACAGGCCGACGGCTGCGCCAAGACTGTCCGCGTCCGCGTTGCTGTGCCCCATGATGATAACCCGGGAGGACTGCTCGGCCAGATCACGCAGACTGTGTGCGACCACACGCGCCTTGACCTTGGTACTCTTCTCCACCTCACGGCTTTTCGCGCCGTAGAACTGGAATCCGACCGCCGTCTTTACGACCACCTGATCGCCGCCGCGGCCGAGTGCCATATCCAGCGCCACGGCAGCCAGCTGCTCATTTTCACGCAGCGTATCCTTGGACTGCCCGACGCCGATGCTGAAGGTAGCCGGAATCCGGTTCCCCTGCTGCACCTTTTTTACCTCGTCCAAAATGGTGAATTTCTCCTGCATGAGCGGCGCGAATCTTGCCGCCTCAAACAGAATCATAAACTTATCCCGTTCATAGCGCACGGCGACGCCGCCGCCGCGGTCTACCCAGGTATTGACGCAGTGCTCAATCTGCCCCACCAAGGAACCGTGGCTGCTGTTCGGCGTACTTTTAATCACCTCATCGTAGTTATCGATCACCGCGGCGCAGACCACGATCTTTTTATCTTCCATTTGTTTCAGAAGCTGCTTTTGTGCCGACACATCCACAAAGTAGATGCTGAGCAGCTGCATCCTCTTTTCTTCCTGACGGACAGAAACCATCCGTCCCGTCACGATATAATTTCTGTCACGGAAGGCATATTCCTCCGGGCTGGGATCTCCGTCCTCAACAAACCGGCTGAACTGCAAATCCGGAAGGATGTCCTGGATGTACTCGCCGAAAAAGTTTTCCCGTTTTCTGCCGGTCATCTCCAGAAAACGGTCGTTGTACCACTGAATCGCACCGCCGGTGGTTGTCACCGCCATCGGCGCCGGAAAATTCAACACGGCGGCACGGGTCGCCGATTCACTGCAAAACGAAAATTCGCGCAGCGCCGCGGTCAGCTGCCTTGTGCGGCGGTGCATAGTCACAAGACCGATGATTGCGAGCAAAACCGCCGCAAACATCTGCACGCAGCCCAAAACCCCGATCACGGGACGAATCCGTATCCCCAAAATCAAGAACAAAAAGCCAAAAACAAACAATACCCCGGACAGCAGCAGGTTATTCTTAGAAAACATGCGTTTTGTCAGACTTTCCAGACTATCATTCATGTCCTACACGCTCCTCACCCGTCTTATGCAAGTGCCTGAAATCAAAGATGCCGTCAATCATGCCCAAAATACAAAGCCCCTGCAATACCAAAGACATCAAAACATACCCTATGAAAAAGGCCGCAAAGTAAATGCCAAACCTTGCATAGCCGGACGGTACCTTGCTGCAAAGCTTAAAATCAATCAGCGACAGGCCGCAGATGGTAAAATACACATAGAGCAGCGCCACTAAATTTTTGAGTGCTGCCGTCGGTACACTCGCATCCTGCGAAAAACTCGTCACGACAAACATCAGCATCGCTGCGTAGCACATGGATCTCGGCGCACTGAAAAGGCAAAACGGCCGGTACGGAATCCGAATCTGCCGCACCCTGCGCAGCAGAAAACTCCCTGCCGCGATGGTACACACCGCGATCAGTACCGATGCCGCAACCAAAAAGGTCGGAATATACAAAAAGATATAATTTTGTACCTGTTCAAACAACTGATTCCAAAGGGCATTCACCGTCTGCGCCTGAGGGCCGCTCTTTTGGATGAACATTTGCAGCATCGGATCAAGCGCATTTTTGGTTTGTGTAATCGACTGCGAAACGGTGTCTTCAATACCGTGGCCGCCGGTGCTTGCATTCCACAAAATCAGCTGCAGCAGTATTCCAAACAGTACGGCTGCCGACGCGGCCGAAACGGTTCGCAAAAAGCCGCGTTTTTTTGCCGTCGCAAAACCGATCACCACGCCCGGCAGAAGATTCATAATACCGCCGAGCACCGCGCTGAGTATGTTTCCCGTAAACAGAAACACCAAAAAAATCGCCGCTGCCGCCGCCGTAGACGAAAGCTTTGTTCCAAACCGAATCCCCAAATCCATCATGGGAATCCCGGCCGCAAGCATTGTGATAATACCGAGCGGCGGCACCGCGTTTCCGATGATCATGAAAAGCGCGGAAAGCGCTGCGCAAACCGCGCCGTTTGCGATCGCCCTCGCATTTTTATTTTTCATAGGCTTCCCTCTTTTCGGCGAAACATCCAAGCAGTGCGCTGAGATCGCCAAAGCGCCGCTCTAAGATATGGCCGCTCTCGATTCCTTCTTTGAGCATTGCCTTCATATCGTCTGTGATGTCATCATAGTCCAGCCCCAAACGGCTGCACAAAAGATAAATTTTTGTAATGAGACGGGCTGCGTCCTCCGTTAAATCCTCTCTGGTCTCCCTGTCCGCCTCTGCCGAGATGTCCCCAAACAAATCCGTCACATTCTGAAGAATTTCAACCTTGAGCAATTCCACCGCTTTGATGTTATTGGCAATATCGATTTCCATCACTCAGCCTCCTTCATTCTGACGCCGTATTTGAGATATACTCCCAGCTATTCTATTATAATAGCAAAAAACTGTGCTGATTTCAACTATATTTTCAATAAAAAGGGGAATTTTTTTTGTGCCGTCATGGTGATTTCGTCTCATTTCGTAAAAATTCTTTCCAAAAAGCTTAAAATACGCATTTTTCGGAATTTTCACACGTCCATGTTTTTTTCATATAATGCAAATAGAGACTACAAAACAGAAACTATAAAAAAGGAGGGTGACAACCTTGCAATATCAAACCCTTGAAAGCCTTCCTCTTGCCCGGGAGGCCTACATATACCAGTTAAACTCTGCCGGAGAAGGCCGCAGACGGCTTTTGGATTTAGGTTTTTCGGTCGGAAGCCCCGTTACGGCGCTGTTTCGCAGCCCGTTTGGCAGCCTGACCGCTTATCGGATTATGGGAAGCATCATCGCGCTGCGCCCGGAGGACGCAAGCCAGATTCTGATTCGTCCCCCAAAAAGGGAGGCGTTTTTATGACCGCGCCGCAGCGTATCATCTTTGCCGGAAATCCCAACGTCGGAAAAAGCACCGTTTTTAACGCGCTGACCGGGCTAAAGCAGCATACCGGAAACTGGACCGGAAAAACGGTCAAACTCGCCTCCGGCACGTTTTGCGTCCGTGACCGCTGCTATGAGCTCTGGGATCTTCCCGGCACCTACTCCATCATCTCCAATTCGCCGGAGGAAGAAGTCGCACGGGACGCCATTTGTTTTCAGGACGCCGCATACACCGTCATTGTCGCCGACGCGACCTGTCTTGCGCGCAATTTAAATCTGGTACTGCAAATTTTAGAGATCACACCGCGCGCCGTGCTCTGCGTGAATCTGCTGGATGAGGCAAAGCGGAAAAATATCCGCATCGACCTTGACGCGCTCCGCCGCAGGCTCTCAATCCCGGTCATCGGCATCACCGCTAGAGACCGCACAGATATCCGCCGCCTGAAAAAATTTTTAGCCGGGATCGGGGATCAGGATTTTCCGATGACAGGCACGCCGCCGGTTCGTTACTGTGCACCGCTGGAAGCCGCCATCGAGGCGATGGAACAGACGCTCTCTCATTTAACCTTTGACCGATTCAGCCGCCGGTTTATGGCGGTAAAGCTGCTGGATAATGACCTAAGCGCGGCAAAGCTGATGGATTATTTTGATTTGACCGCAGAGCAGCGAACCACCATTTTAAACGCCGCAAAGGCGCAGCAAAACGCGCTCTCCGCGCAGGGCATGCCGGCGGTTGCGCTGCGCGACGAAATTGTCGGCGCTCTGGTTGAGACCGCCCGGAATTTAACGGTGCTCTGCACCCACGCATCTGCGGACGGCGGCGCAGCAGCACCGGGCGCGGCCGATCGGCTGCTGACCTCACGCCGATTCGGCATTCCGATCATGATCGGGTTTTTAGGCGTATTGCTCTGGCTTACCATTTACGGCGCAAATCTTCCGACGCAGCTGCTTATGACCTTTTTCGGCTATATAAAGCCCTATCTTGAAAGCATGCTCCTTACCCTCTCGCTGCCGCCGGTTCTTGTCGGTCTTTTCACCGACGGCGTATACCAGACAACCGCATGGGTTACCGCCGTCATGCTGCCGCCGATGCTCATCTTCTTTCCGCTTTTTACCCTGCTGGAGGATCTGGGCTTTCTGCCGCGGCTAGCCTTTAATTTAGACGGCTGCTTTCAGTCCGCCGGCTCCTGCGGACGGCAGGCGCTCACCATGTGCATGGGGCTTGGCTGCAACGCGGTCGGCGTCACCGGCTGCCGCATTATCAGTTCTAAGCGGCAGCGCATCGCCGCCATGCTCACCAACTGCTTTATCCCCTGCAACGGCCGCTTTTTTATGCTGATTACCCTGTCGACGCTGTTTATCGGCAATGTATTTGTCCGGGGCATGCAGTCGGTGTTTGCCGCACTTTTTTTGCTGCTTTTGATTCTGATCGGCATCATGATGACGCTGCTTGTTACAAAATTGCTGACCGGCTGCCTGAAAGAAAAAGCGGAACCACCGTTTTCTCTGGAGCTGCCGCCGTTTCGGCGGCCGCAGCTTGTCAAAACGCTGACGCGCGCACTGCTGGATCGGACGCTGCATATCCTCTCCCGCGCCGTCCGGGTCTCCGCTCCTGCCGGCGCCGTGATCTGGCTGATGGCTAACATAGAAGTCGGCGGCCTAAATCTCCTGTCGCACTGCGCCGCCTTTTTTGATCCGTTTGCAAGGCTTTTGGGGCTGGACGGTATGATTCTCATGGCATTTCTGCTCGCACTGCCGGCCAACGAAATCGTTCTGCCGATTCTGCTTATGGGCTATCTCTCCACCGGGCAAATGATGGACGCCGCAAGTTTTCAGGGGCTGCATGCCCTGCTTTTGGAAAACGGCTGGACGGTACTGACCGCGATAAACGTCATGCTTTTTTCCCTGCTCCATTTTCCGTGTGCCACCACGCTTTGGACGATTCAGAAAGAAAGCGGCAGCACGGGTATGATGCTACTCGGCTTTCTGATCCCGACCGGCGTCGCGATCCTTGCCTGTATGCTGACAAACGGACTCTGGCAGCTTGCAGCGCTCCTATTCTGATACAGAAAAACCGCGGATTTCCGCGGTTTCAGACTGTCGAAAAAGTCAGTTTT
>CAVGTH010000041.1:0-4574 GCA_963632045.1 Roseburia faecis
GATCCAAAATAGGTATCAAAACTTAACCAAAACCGAAAAGCTTGTCGCGGACTATATTGCCGCCAATTCCGACCGCGTTGTTTTTATGTCCGTGGACGAACTGTCCGCCGCATCCGGCACCGTAAAATCCGCCATTATCCGCTGCTGCAAGAGCCTGGGTTTTCGCGGATATTCGGATTTAAAGATTGCACTTGCGTCCGATTTGTCCAAAAATAAGCAATTAAACTATGTTCCCTACATTGACCCCGGCGATAACGAGCAGCAAATTCTGGACAAGGTGTTTGCCGCCAGCGTAAAAACCCTGCACGAGACGGCAGAAAGGCTAAACCGGCAGGAACTTGGCAAATGCATTGACTGGCTCGACCGTGCGGAAAAAATTTATATTTACGGCATCGGCACCTCCGGTCCGATTGTCAATGATTTTCATTACCGACTAATGCAGATCGGCAAAAATGTCTCCTGCTTTACCGATATTCCGTCGATGAATGTCTCCACGCTGAGCATCAAGCAAGGCGACGTTGTTTTTGGTATTTCACACTCCGGAAGAACCACAGCGACCATACAGGCGCTCACGCTTGCAAAGCAAATGGGGGCAAAGACCATTTGCCTAACCAGCGCCCCCGGCAGCTTGATTACCAAGCATTCCGATTGCAAGCTGGAAGTCTACTCCGATGAAATCCAGTATCCGGTCGAAGCCGTATCGGCCAGAATTGCGCATTTTGGCATTATCGATACCATTACGGTTTCCTTGTCCTCGAAGAACTACGAAAACGCCGTCAGCAGAGCAAAAAAGATTCACGAGCTGCTTGAAGAAACCATTCGGCGTTAAAAATTCCAAAGCCAAAGGAAGAAGTTTTATCCATAAAGGAGTGATCCGCTGATGCGATCAAAAAGGGCGTTATGCCTGTTTTTTATTTGTTATATTGCCTACACAAGCATCTATATTGCAAGACTGAATTTATCCATGGTCTCTCCCGGCCTGATTGAAAGCGCAATTCTTACCACGCGCAATATTGGTCTGCTCGGAAGCATGTTTTCCGTCATTTATGCAGCCGGAAGGCTCTTTAACGGCTATCTTTCCGACAAAATCCGTCCGTGTATTATGATCTCTGCCGGGCTCTTTCTGGTTGCGGCCGGCAACCTCGGCTTTGGTCTGTTTCCGCCCTACGGTATGATTGTCTTTCTTTGGGGCATCAATGCCTATGCGCAGTCTATGCTCTGGAGTTCCGTTTTGTGCATTGTTTCCGCCGTCTATGACGGCGCCCGCGCCAAAGCGGCAACTTCATGGATAGTTAGCCTGATGTTAGCAATCCGAACTCGATTTTAAGAGGTGGATTTCCGCCCAAACGGTGTTAAAATACTCGGCAATCCGTTAGGATTACCTCCGTTTTTGCCTTGTTTGAACGAAAATCCCCACTCTTAAAATTCTTTGACCGAAATCGGATGGAATTTTGAGAAGATTTTGGTGCGGAGGATGCAGGAGGGCTGACGCCCGGCAAAGACGACAAGCTAAAATATTCCAAAATTACGCCGATTTAGGCGGGTTCGGATTGCTAACATCAGGCTCCCTCTGTCGCAACAGGAAATATCCTGGGAATCCTGATAAACACCTATTTGATTTCGCATTTTGGCCTGCAATACGCATTTATTGTTCCCGGCGGCTTTGCTCTTGTTTGCTGCATCGCCGTGCTGCTTACGACAAATCATATTACGCCAAAGTCCGATCCGGCGCGCAGTCACATCTCCATGAAATCGCTGCTTGCTCTGCCGCAGATACGCACCATGCTGATTCCGGCTATGCTGCACGGCACCATGAAGGACAACATTAGCCTGTGGATGGCGGTATATTTTGTGGACACGTTTTCCATTGACCTGAAACAATCCGCTTATTATATTTTGCTGATTCCGATCGTGGGACTGCTCGGCAGAGTTACTTTTCCGCTTTTATACAAAGCAATGAGAGAGGATGAATACAAGGTTTCTGTCTTCGCCTTTCTCTGTTGTATTGTTTTTTCTGTTCCGCTGGTGCTGCATCTATCGAATCCGCTGATATCCGTACTCTGTTTAAGCGGCATTTACGCCGCCGTATCGGTGATTAATACTGCCTTTTTGTCCATTTATCCGCTGCACTTTCGGCACACGGGCAACATTGCCTCAGTTAGCGGCATTATGGATTTTGCCACCTACCTGGGAAGCGGCATCAGTGCCTTTTTCTATGGTATTTTAATCAGCCACATGGGCTACGCCCCCATGTTTTTGTCCTGGATCATTTTATCGGCGTGCTCCATTGCCGCACTTTTCTGCGTTATTCGAGGCAATCAAGCACAAAACCTACAATAATATTACAACTTTACTTCCCTTTTACAGAGCAAGCGGCATCGCTTGCTCTATTTTATTGTTTCATGTGAAATTTATTGTTTCATGTGAAACATTTTTTGAGAAGTTGACATTTTTCCCTTGTATTTCTGAATTTTTGTGCTATAATGGTAAAAGGCATAGAGAAGGAGGCGATAAGATTTCATGGCAAAAGTAATTGCAATCACCAACCAAAAGGGCGGCGTTGGCAAGACAACAACCGCCATCAACTTAAGCGCATGTATTGCACAAAAGGGAAAAAAGGTTTTGCTGATTGACAGTGATCCGCAGGGGAATTCCAGTAGCGGTTTGGGAATCGACAGCCGTTCCCTGGAGCACTCTACCTACGATTGTCTGGTCGAGAGCCGCCCTATGCAAGAGATTATGATGAAAACAGAGTATAAAAATCTCTGGCTCTGTCCGGGGAATATGGATTTGGCCGGTGCAGAGATTTCCCTGGTTGACATTGACAACCGGGAATATCAGCTGAAAAAGTCATTGGAATCCGTCCGTGATTCGTTTGATTTCATTTTTATTGACTGTCCGCCCTCTCTGGGGCTGATTACGTTGAATGCTTTCGGCGCCGCAGATAGCGTGCTGATTCCGATTCAGTGCGAATATTACGCACTGGAGGGGCTGAGCCAGCTGACGCACACCGTCAAGATGGTAAAACAGGGACTGAACCCGGCATTAAAGATAGAAGGCATTCTTCTGACCATGTACGATGCACGCACCAATCTTTCGGTGCAGGTTGCCGAAGAGGTACAAAAATATTTTGGCGCAACCGTATACAAGACCATGATTCCGCGCAATGTGCGCCTGTCCGAGGCGCCAAGCTACGGGAAACCCGTCATTGCCTTTGACGCACGCTCCAAGGGGGCGCAGTGTTATCAAAAGCTGGCCGGTGAAGTGATCCGAAAAAATCGATAAGGAAGTGGAAAGATGGCAGAACATAAAGCAAAAAAGTCCGGATTGGGCCGCGGCATGAACCAATTATTTCAGATCAGGGATGATGGCGACGCCGCTTATAATATTGCCGACGAAATCAACCAATCGGGCGAAATATCGAGCGACGGCAAGCAGGTTGTCGTATTAAAGCTCTCTGAAATTGAGCCAAACAAAGGCCAGCCGCGAAAAAACTTTGATATGGACAAGCTGGAGGCACTGCGCGATTCTATTTTAGAGCACGGTGTTGTGCAGCCGATTTTAGTCACTCCCACCAAGGCCGGCACCTACCGCATTGTGGCGGGCGAACGCCGCTGGAGAGCCTCCAAGCTGGCCGGATTAAAGGAAATGCCTTGTATCATCCGCAGCTTTGAAGAGCAGGAGGTCATGGAACTTGCACTGGTGGAAAACCTGCAGCGCGAGGATTTAAACCCCATCGAAGAATCCGAGGGGTACCAGCAGCTGATTGACGCCTTTCATATGACGCAGGAGGAAATCAGTAAGCGCGTCGGCAAAAGCCGCAGCGCAGTTGCCAACGCCTTGCGCCTGAACCATTTGAGTGACGCCGTAAAAGCCCTGCTGGTCGAAGGAAAACTCACCCAGGGACATGCGCGCACCCTGCTGCCGGTTGAAGACCCCGGCCTTCAGTTATCTCTGGCAGAGCGCATTGTGAAGGAAGGATTAAACGTCCGGCAGACAGAGGCACTGGTTGCTGCCATCGGCAAACCACAAAAGCAGAACGCCGCAAAACCGCAAAATCCGATGATGCAAAAATACTACCGCGAGATTGAAGATTCCCTTTCTTCCCAATTTGGCACGAAAGTGAAAATCCAGGAGGGTGCCAAAAAAGGAAAAATCGAAATTGAATATTACAGCAAAGATGATTTAGAACGGCTTTTATTTGCACTTCGCCGTTAATCGACAATTTTCGACAGGCGAAAATGGGTGATTTTATTCGCGTTTGGGCGCTGCGTAATAAAACATCATACCAAAAGCGCGCTTGCGCCTTAAAACGCAATTTTGAACCCCTCAGGGGCAACTCGCATGTTTTTCGAAAAATTGTTGCGATTTGCCTTTGATTTTGAAAGAGAAGGAGGGAAAACCATGTCGGAGGAAAAAAAGAATTTCAGAAAACTGAGCAGTTATGCCATCATTATGATTTTAGCGGCCGTGATTGTCATTATCATTGCAGCCATGGCGGACGACCGCGAAACCAAGTATGAAGATCAGATTACCGAAAAAGAACAGTTAAACGTCAGCATTCAAAACGAGAT
>CAVGTH010000041.1:4584-15024 GCA_963632045.1 Roseburia faecis
ATTATACACTGGGCAAAGAGAAGGAAGATCTGAATAACCAGCTGGAAACGCAGAAAGCAGCGCTCACCGTCAGCGACGCCATCAACCAAGTGTTGATTTTGTGGCAGGAAAGTCGCACTGACGAGGCCAAGACGGCGCTTCTCGCCATTGACCGCACTGCGCTGACGCCGGAACAAACCGCCGCCTATGAGGCGCTGGACAAGCTTCTCGCCGCGGCACAAACCGAAACCAATGAGAGTGAACCTCAAAAAAGAAAGGACTAAGATACCATGATTGATATGAAATTACTGAGAACCGAGCCGGAAAAGGTCATTGCCGCACTGGCACGGAGAAAAGAGAACGTAGACATTGACGGACTGCTTGCACTCGACAAGGAAAAGCGCGAAATTTTATACGAGGCAGAGCAGAAGAAGGCAGAGCAGAACGCCGTTTCCAAAAAAATACCGGCCATGAAGAAAGCCGGCGAGGACACCACGGCTGTTTTTGCCGAAATGAAGGAGTTGTCCGCCGCCATTAAAGAATGCGATGAAAAACTGCGCGCGCTGGACGAGAAAATTACCGCCATTGCCTACACCATTCCGAATATCCCCAACCCGACCGTCCCGGACGGCGATACGGACGCAGATAATGTAGAGGTTCGCCGCTTTATGGAGCCGACCGTCTTTGATTTTGAGCCGAAGGCACACTGGGATTTGGGTAAGGATTTGAATATCTTGGATCCCGAAACCGCCGCAAAGATTACCGGTACACGTTTTACCGTCTACCGCGGCGCCGGCGCACAGCTTGAGCGCGCTATTACCAACTTCTATCTGGATACGCATACCACAAAGCACGGCTATAAAGAGATTTTTCCGCCGTTTATGGTACACCGCAACAGTATGATCGGTACCGGTCAGCTGCCGAAGTTTGAAGAGGATGCCTTTAAGGTAGCCGGCACTGAGTATTTTCTGGTTCCGACCGCTGAGGTTCCGGTCACCAACATGCACCGGGATGAAATTTTAGACGGCACAAAACTGCCGGTAAAATATTGCGCTTATACCGCATGCTTCCGCGCCGAGGCCGGTTCGGCCGGCAGAGACACCCGCGGTCTGATTCGTCAGCACCAGTTTAATAAAGTCGAACTGGTGAAGTTTACCCGTCCGGAGGATTCTTATGCAGAACTGGAAAAACTGGTTGCAGACGCCGAAGATGTGCTGCAAATGCTGAAGATTCCGTATCGCGTGGTGAAAATTTGTATCGGCGATCTGGGCTTTACGGCTGCCATGAAGTACGATATTGAGGTCTGGATGCCCAGCTACAACCGCTTTGTCGAGATTTCCTCCTGCAGTAATTTTGAGGACTTCCAGGCGCGCCGTGCCAATATCCGCTACAAGGATTCCGCAAAGGACAAGGCGCAGCTGGTTCACACCCTAAACGGCAGCGGCGTTGCCATCGGACGTACCACCGCCGCCATTCTTGAAAACTACCAGAATGCCGACGGCAGCATCACCATTCCGGAGGTTCTGCGCCCCTACATGGGCGGTAAAACCGTCATCGAAAAGGATTGATTGACCTGCCGCAATGTCAAAAGGATAGGATCCGTCTCCTAAATACGGAGCTTGGGTGATCCCCTTTTGGCGAATATGCCCGTATACTATCATCAAAGTTTAATGCAGATGTCATTTATCTGTAACAATCATGTGATAGAATGAGGGAAGATGGATTGGATTTTCTGGAGGCAAAAACATGGAGAAAATGGTTATTTTAGGCGGCGCCCGCCTTGCAGGCGAGGTAGAAATCAGCGGTGCGAAGAATTCGGCCGTTGCGATTTTGGTTGCCGCAATCATGGTAAAGGGAAAGTGCCATATTGATAACGTACCCCATGTCAGCGATATTGAGGCACTGATTGAAATTATTAACAATCTGGGCGGCAAAGCGGCCTTTGTCGGCCGCGGCGAAGTGGAGATTGACTGTACCGCCCTTCATAACTGGGAAGCCGACTATGAAACGGTACGGCGGATTCGTGCGTCCTCCTATCTGATGGGCGCACTGCTCGGCCGTTTTCATCATGCAGCCGTGGCATTGCCGGGCGGCTGTGATTTTGGCGTGCGTCCGATCGACCAGCACATCAAGGGCTTTAAAGCCCTTGGTGCAGAGGTTGAAATCGGCCACGGTATGGTTACGCTCTCGGCGGATGAACTGAAGAGCGAACATATCTATTTAGACGTGGTTTCAGTCGGCGCAACCATCAATATTATGCTGGCCGCCGCACTGGCCGACGGTGTCACCGTCATTGACAGCGCTGCTAAGGAGCCGCATATTGTCGACGTTGCAAACTTTTTAAACTGTATGGGCGCCAATATCCGCGGCGCCGGCACGGATATTATCCGTATCAAGGGCGTAAAAGAGCTGCACGGCGGCAGCTTCAGCGTGATTCCCGATCAGATCGAAGCCGGCACCTTTATGATTGCCGCAGCGGCAACCCACGGTGATGTTTTGATCAATAATATTATCCCGGAGCATATGGAATCCCTGAGCGCCAAGCTGATTGAGATGGGCGTCGGCGTGGAGGAACACGACGACGCAATCCGCATTTTTGCAAAAAGCGACGCACCCTATACCGCCGCAAATGTGAAAACGCAGCCGCATCCGGGGTTTCCGACGGACTTGCAGCCGCAGATGCTGACGCTTTTATCTACGGCAAAGGGCACCAGCCTGGTTGCGGAAAACGTCTGGGACAACCGCTTTAAATATGTAGGAGAGTTAAACCGCATGGGCGCCAATGTCTCGGTAGAGGGACGGATCGCAACCGTAGAAGGCACGCCGTATCTCAGCGGTGCGCCGGTTTCGGCAACCGATTTGCGCGCCGGTGCCGCTTTGGTGATTGCCGGTCTGATGGCGCACGGCGTGACCGAGATTTATAATCTGAAATACATCGACCGCGGCTACGAGGGTCTGGTCGAAAAGCTGCGCGCACTTGGCGCACAGATTACCCGCCGTCAGGGAACAACGACACCGGCGGCAAAGCACGATGATGTCATTTAGGCACAAAATGCCGGTTTTAAAACCGTAATGGATACTTTGAAAATCGCCGTAACGTAAAGATACGGCGATTTCTTTCCTTATTGAAGTTATACTTTATCATTTTTTGACAGAAAGGGCGAGGTCTTTTGTTACAGCTGCGTTCATTAAAAAGCTCCAGCCGCGGCAACGCCGTATTGGTATCACACAAAAATGCCGGTATCCTGATCGACTGCGGCATCAGCGGCAAGGCTGCCGAAACCGCGATTGCAGAAGCCGGGCTCTCCCCGGATAACATTAAGGCAATTTTGGTTACGCATGAACACCTTGACCACATCCGCGGCGTCGGAATTCTGGCACGGCGGCATGGGATTCCGGTTTATGCCAACGATAAGACCTGGTCCGCCATGGAACCGTCTATCGGCAATCTATGCGATGCGCAAAAGCGCACGTTTTGCCACACGGAGGCCTTTTCGGTCGATGACTTTGTCCTCCGTCCGTTCTCGATTCCGCATGATGCGGCCGACCCGGTCGGTTACAGTGTGTCGGTCGGCGACAAAAAAGTCTCGGTCGCGACCGATATGGGCATTTTAGAAGAGTCGGTCTTTCGCGCCTTAAAGGGCAGCGGCGCCGTCTTGCTGGAATCCAACCACGATCTTTCCATGCTGAGCATGGGGCCCTATCCGCCGCTTTTAAAGCAGCGGATCCGCAGCGACCGCGGCCATTTATCCAACGACGATGCCGCAAAAGCGGCGGAGTTTTTGGTAAAGATGGGGACAGAGCAAATCCTCTTAGGCCATCTCAGCCCGGAAAACAACAATCCCTATCTGGCAGAGGAAACCGTTGCCTGTGCGCTGCGGCTTGCCGGAATCAAACCGGGATCGGATATGCGGCTATATATCGCGCCGAAGGATCAGCTCAGCACCTGCCTTGCCGTCTGACAGGCGGCATGACACAATCGAGCCATCCGACACCCCAAACTAAGTCCCGCAAAGGAGGAAGTATCATGAAAATGCTGCGCAAACTGTTTACCGCATTTCTTTTTGTTCTGCTCTGTATCTGTGTTTTCGGCGGCTTTACCGTTCCGCCCGATCCCGGCGAGGGACTTGTCACCGTTTACTGCAATGATGGCAGAATCCTGTATCTTCCGCCGGACGCCGCCAAGGATTACAGCGACAGTACGGATTGGTCGGAGGATTTTTTAGAGGTCACCTGTGATATCTGGAACACCGCCGGAGACAACCGTCTGATCTTTAAAAGCAAGCTGCCGTTTTACATGGCGGAGGGCTGGTCGGACGATCTGAGCGCCGTGACCGTTAAAATGAAAAACACCGACGGCAAAGAAAAAGATGTATTTAAGGACAAGACCGAGGAGTATCAGCAAAAGGGCTGGACGCTTGTATCGGCGGCAAAACCGGCTGCAAAAGCAGCGAATTCCGCAACCGATGCGACCCCCTCCATCGCTTTGACCTTTGACGATGGGCCAAATCCGTCCACCACCAACCGGCTTTTGACGATTTTGGAGGAGGAAAATGTCAAGGCTACCTTTTTTATGTTGGGTAACCGCGCCCAAAGCGGCGCCGACTGCATTCGGCGAATGCAAACACTTGGCATGGAGCTCGGCAGCCACACCTACGATCACACGCAGCTGACCAAGCTTGGCGAGGCGGCGCTGGCCGACCAGATCGAAAAAACCAACGCTGCCATCATGAATGCAGCAGGCGCGGCGCCGACGCTGCTCCGTCCGCCGTACGGCTCTTATAATACGGCCGTCAAGGCGGCAGCCGGCGTGCCGATTGTGCTCTGGTCGCTGGATAGCCTGGACTGGAAAAGCCGCAATGCCGACGCGGTTTATCAAAAGGTACTCGCCGAGGTACAAGACGGCTCGGTGATCCTGTTTCACGATATCTACGATACCAGCGTTGACGCGGCAGAACGTCTGATTCCGGCGCTGAAAGAGCGCGGCTATGAGATGGTCACCGTCTCGGAACTGGCAAAACGCAAGGGAAAGACGCTGTCCCCCGGCGAAGTATTTTCAAAGGGATAAAAATAGGAAAGCCGTCTGAAAAGCTGAATTTGCAGCGTCTTATGCGAAAATGTAAGAGGAGGGAGAGATTACGTGCAAATGACATGGAAGAAGGCATGGGGGCATTTTAAGACCATCACCGCCCATCGGCATCGGGTGATTGCCCACTGCAAAAAGGCCGGGATTCTGTGGCAGGGACTGTTTCATGACCTCTCCAAATATACGCCGACCGAATTTTACAGCGGTGTGCGGTATTATACCGACGGCCGTAAAAGCCCGAACGAGGCGGAACGCCTGGAACTCGGGTATTCGCTGGCATGGATGCACCACAAAGGCCGAAACCGCCATCATTTTGAGTACTGGCAGGATTATAACCCCACCGAAAAAAGGTATATGCCGGTCGCGATGCCGAAACGTTTTTTCAAAGAGCTGATCTGTGATCGGATCGCTGCCAGCAAAATCTATCAGGGCAAGGATTATACCGATGCCCATCCGCTTTTGTACTTTCAAAACGGCATGGCGAAAAGCCAGATGCATCCCGACACCGCGGCGTTAACTGAGCATTATTTTACCATTTTGGCAAATGAGGGAGAGGACGTCATGTTTTCTGCCCTAAAAAAATTATAATACCGACTATCGAAAAGGAACCCGACGGCGCTGCAAAAGCAGCACCCTCCGGGTTCCTTTTCATTTTTAAAAACATTCTGCGATTTACGCATCCTCAAACAGCTTTTTTTCAAGCGCTGCACAAAGATAGTGATAAATCGGCAGGTGGTATTCCTGCACCTTAAAGGTCTCGGTCTCCGGTGCTTTGACCGTCACGTCACAGATCTGATCCATGGCGCATGCCTTTCCGCCGGTCAGACCAACCGTGGCAAGCCCCATCGCAGACGCCATCTTCAGTGCAGCAACCACATTCTTCGAGTTTCCCGATGTGGATATGCCCATTACCAAATCATGGGGTCTTGCAAAGGCGTAAACCAGCTGGGCGTAGATCAGGTTGGGATCCACGTCATTGGAGAACGCGGTCATCACGCCGGCATGGGCAGCAAGCGAAATCGCCGGAACGCCGCGCTGCAGGCTTCCTGCCATTTTCGCGCCGTCCTCCGGATAACGCTCTGTCAGCGTGCGTTTTGTCGCATCGTCCATCGGCCGCAGACTCAAAAAGCCCTTCATCAGTTCGCCGACAATATGATCGCAGTCGGCGCAGCTGCCGCCGTTGCCGCAAAGCAGAATGGTGCCGCCGTCGCGGTAGGTTTTTTCCATCGTCAAAAGCGCGGCATTCAAACTCTCCTCACAGGATGCAAGCGCCGGATAGCGCTGAAACAGTTCTTTCATCATATCATTCATTTTTCCTGGCTCCTCTCAAGCGCATCGGCCGCAACGGCAATCGCCGCAAAATCACCAACGCTGTCGCCAAGTTTTGCCGGCACAACCCGGCAGACGCTCCGCGCCGCCGCCAGCGATTCCCGCTCGATCGCGGCCTCCATCGAGGGCGCGAGCAGTGCGCCGCTACGCTCATAAATACTTCCGATCACAATTTTTTCCGGGTTTAAAACATCAATTAAAATGGAAAGCCCCTGTCCCAGCTTTTCGCCGCAGATTTCATAAACCCGAATGGCGTCTCTGTCGCCGCCGGCTGCCGCCTCGGCAATCGACTTCGCCGTGATGCGGTCTAAGTCGTCCGCACTTTGGCAAAATCCCACGGTTTGCCCGGTTTGCAGCTTTTCTCTGGCAACCGTCTGTCCGATCTGCCGAATACCGCCGCCGCTGCAAAAGCCCTCAAACGAACCGGCCTTTCCGTAACCGCACGGCCCGAACCGTTCCATGCGGACATGTCCGATCTCGCCGGCCATGCCGGAGGTACCGCGATAGAGGCGGCCGTCCAAAATCAGGCCGGCACCCATGCCGGTGCCAAAGGTTAAAAATATCATGTTCCTGCTGCCGCGGCCGGCGCCAAACCGCCATTCCGCCAGGGCGCAGGCGTTTGCGTCATTTTCCAGCCCGGCAGGAACCGAAAACCGCTGCGTAAGTTCCCGGACAATGGCGATGTTGTCCCAGCCCGGCAGGTTTGGCGGCGAGAGAATGACGCCGCGTTCCGAATCCAGGGGGCCGCCGCAGCTGACGCCGATCGCGTCACCACAGCCGACCTTTTCCACCGCGGCATAAATGGCCGAAAGCGTATCGGTCACATTGGTGGTCGGAAAAGAAATCCGCTCGATCACTTTCTCCCCGTCGCCGGTTAAGACGGCACACTTGGTACCGCCGATATCAATTCCTGTCAGCATGGTATGTCTCCTTTATTTTACGCTTTCCCAATCCTTTAAGAACCGCTCAATACCGGCGTCTGTCAAAGGATGATGCAGCATCTGTTCCAGCACCTTATAAGGAATGGTGGCAATGTGCGCACCGGCCAGTGCCGCGTCCACCGCATCCTGCGGGCTGCGGATGCTGGCTGCGATGATTTCGGTATCGATTGCGTGCAGGTCAAACATCTCCGCAATTTCAGAGATCAGGTTGTTGCCGCAGGAGGCAATGTCGTTGAGCCGTCCGACAAACGGGCTGACATAGCTTGCGCCGGCTCTTGCGGCCAGCAATGCCTGTGCCGGGCTGAAAATCAGCGTCACATTGGTTTTAATGCCCTTTGCGCTCAGCTGCTTTACGGCCTTTAACCCCTCTTTGGTCATCGGGATTTTAATGACAATGTTGGGATGAATCTTGCTCAGTTCCAGCGCCTCGCTGACCATGCCGTCTGCCTCTAAGCTGATTACCTCAGCAGAGATCGGGCCGTCTACGATCGAGGTAATTTCGGTTACAACCTCTTTAAAGTCGCGGCCTTCACGAGCGATCAGGGACGGGTTGGTCGTCACGCCGCAGACAACGCCCCACTCATTTGCCTCGCGGATTTCGGAGACATTGGCAGTATCAATAAAAATTTTCATATCTTGCACATCCTTTCTTTTGTTATCTTCATTATACTGCCAATCGAAAAATATTGAATATATTTATCGGACAATTTTACGGTAAAAATATATAATATTTTGCCATTTACAAAAACTGCGTCCTATGTTAAAATGAGGAAAAGGGGGATGGGATTTTTGATGACTTACGAAAAAATAAAGCAGCTGATCGACCGACTGAACCGCATTATGATGCAGCCGATGGAGTTTGAGGGGCTGCACGGTGAGATTAGCTATGTCAGCCGCGCGCGGCACTCCCGGCATTGGGTCGTGCAGCCGCATTACCATCCGTGGTTTGAATTCAATTATGTTGCCAAAGGCTCGGTCTATACCAAGATCGAAGATCAGGAATTTTTGGTCGAAGCCGGACAATCGTACCTGGTTGCGCCGGGCGTGGTTCATGCACACCGGCATAACAATACCGGCGACGACGGAATTTGTATCCGGTTCAGCCTGGAGGCCGATCCGCAAAAGGAACAGACCGTGCAGCTCTACGCCGAACTGAGCCGATGCCGCGCGTACCCGTTTGACTCCGCAGTGGAACAAATGCCGGTCTCGGACGGAATTTACGGGACAAAGGCCGCATTTATGACCTGGCTGATGCGGCTTTATGACAATTGGAGCGGCTGCCCGGACGAGACGGAGACCAAGGCGGTCAACAGCGTGTCATCCCAGGTAGAACTTTATCTTAAGGAATATTATCAGACAAAAATCCAGGTAGAAGATATCGCAAACGCGCTGAACATCAGCTACCGCAGCCTGGCAAGGCAGTTTAAGGCAGAGAGCGGCGTGACGATTTCCGATAAACTGACCGAACTTCGGCTAAACGCCGCCAAGCAGCTTTTGACCGACAGCAATATGCCGCTTTATGACGTCGCGGCCGCCGTGGGCTACGAAAATGAGTTTTATTTTTCCAATATATTTAAAAAGAACGAGGGAATTTCGCCGTCGCGCTACCGCAGCGAAAGAAAGTGAAAAATTACAGAAAAAAACGCTTGACAGACGCGGTTTTCTGCGGTAATATGAGGCTGTACAGAAAAATATCAAATTATGAAACATAAGGAGATGTGAAGTATGGCAAACAGATTTGTATTAAACGAGACTTCGTACCACGGTGCGGGTGCGATCCGGGTGATTCCGGACGAGGTAAAGGCACGGGGATTTCAAAAAATCCTTGTGGTGACCGACCCGGATCTGGTGAAGTTCCACGTATCGCAGAAGGTGACCGACCTTTTGGATCAGGCGCAGATTCCGTACAGCGTTTTTTCCAAGGTACAGGCAAACCCGACCATTACCAATGTGAAAGAGGGCGTTGCGGCCTTTCGTGAATGCGGCGCAGACGGCCTGATCGCCATCGGCGGCGGCAGCGCGATGGATACCGCAAAGGCAATCGGCATCATCATCCGCAACCCGGAATTTGAGGATGTCCGCAGCTTAGAGGGCGTAGCCCCGACCAAGAACCCGGCAGTGCCGATCATTGCCGTTCCGACAACGGCAGGCACGGCGGCAGAGGTTACCATTAACTATGTCATTACCGATGAAGAGAAGAGCCGTAAAATGGTTTGTGTCGATGTGCATGATATTCCGCAGGTTGCCGTTGTTGACCCGGATATGATGTCCAGCATGCCCAAGGGGCTGACCGCCGCAACCGGCATGGACGCGCTGACCCACGCCATTGAGGGCTATATCACCAAGGGCGCATGGGAGCTTTCGGATATGTTCCACTTAAAGGCAATTGAGATTATCTCCAAGCATCTGCGCGGTGCGGTTGCCAATACCCCGGAGGGCAGAGAAGGCATGGCGCTCGGACAGTATGTAGCCGGCATGGGATTTTCCAATGTTGGTCTTGGTATTGTGCATTCCATGGCGCATCCTTTGGGCGCGCTTTATAATACACCGCACGGTGTTGCCAATGCCATTATTCTTCCGACCGTGATGGAATATAATGCACCGGCCACCGGCGAAAAGTATCGGGATATCGCAGCGGCAATGGGCGTTGCAGGCACCGAGACCATGAGCCAGGAGGAATACCGCAAGGCAGCCATTGACGCAGTAAAACAGCTGTCAAAGGATGTCGGCATTCCGGCAGACTTAAAGGAAATCGTAAAGGAAGAGGATATTGCCTTTTTGGCACAGTCGGCCTATGACGACGCTTGCCGTCCCGGCAATCCGCGCGATACCAGCGTAGAGGAACTGGCAGACCTTTACCGTTCTTTAATCTAACAAAATAAAAAAGAGGGTGCAGCGAATGCTGCACCCTCGCAGACTGTCGAAAAAGTCCAGAAAAATCCCAGATTTTTCTGGACTTTTTCGACAGTCTGAGGCCCCGGCATTTGCCGGGGCCTTTTTGATGTAATGACGGACTTTTGTTTTATAACTTCCCACGTGATCCGTTTTAATAATGATACTTTTTGCGCATCCGCAGCATAAAGAAGAGCGAAACCATCACGCCGA
>CAVGTH010000042.1:0-13060 GCA_963632045.1 Roseburia faecis
GTTGAAAAAATGCACCTTGCAAATTTTTGAGCGTTTTGATATACTGAATGTGCCGCAAGACTGCCGTTTGCAAGGGGGTATTGTTTTTGAAGCGATTTAAATTTATGCATAGTGTCTTTGTAAGTACATATATATTTATATTGCTGCCAATGCTGGTGATATTGCCGCTTTCTATTGTATCTACACTATATTTTAAAAATTTTTATTATAATGTTTTACAGAATCAGTATTCATCAAAACTGGAAAGTGTAAGTAATGAAAATGAAATTATTTTGCAGGGCATTGCGAAAAACATACACTTTTTGCAGAACGATGATGCCTTTATAAGGGTATTTAAGGGAGGAAGCGATGACGCGGATGTACTGCACAGTATATCACAGATTACAAAGATTTATGAAAATTATCCAATCATAGACAGCATTGCAATCGTACAGCGAAATTCCGGAAAAATTTATGCTACAGACGGAAGATATGAAAACAGTGACTATTTCTGCCGGCAATATGTTTATGTGTTGTATAATCAGAAATATTGGCGTGAGTACCAGGCTCCGTATTCAGAAAAACGAGTCCTTCCGCCCACCGGGGTGAAAACGGAAACGACAGAGAAAACGATTATCCCGATTGTTTTTGCCCGCGTCGGAAACGAGTATTCCAGCAATTTAATTATTGTAAATGTGTCATTGTCGAATATCCTATCCGGCTTGGCGGATAAAATGGAGCAGGATGGAACGACTGCGGCGGTTATCAACCGGCAGACGCTTGAGTGGTTTGACAACAAAGACTCGACATATCGAATAAGCAACGAATTTTGGGAAAAAATTGCACCAAGGGGAACCGCGGCGTTTAAATCGGATAATACGGGAAGTAATGCGTTAATTGTGTCATATTCGCCCAAAAATGCAGTCCTTTTATATACGTATGCGATTGCAATTCCCGCTACTGTTATTTTTCACCAGGTACGTGGATTGCTGTATCTTTTAATAGCGATTTGGCTCGGAGTTTTTCTGGCGATACTTTTGCTGACTCAGTTTTCGGCGAAAACCATATACGCACCGGTCAAGGGATTGATGGAAACAATTTCACCGGAGCAGAAAAATGAGAGCAAAACGATCAGCGAATTTGAGATCATCAAGAACTATATACAGGCGGCGCATGATACCATGACCATGTATCTTCCAATCGTGCAGGAACGGCTTCTGGTAGAGTATTTAAACGGTTCATCTGCCGATTCTGAGGAAGTGAAAAAGAAATTTGCGGATAACGGGTTAGTATTTGCACACGAATATTTTTGTGTTGTTATTCTTCGGCTTCGTCCTGCTGAGGGTTATTATATGCAGTATACCAATGTTGAGCATGAAAGCATGATGAGAAAGTTGCTGGACGTGATGTGCGCGATATTTCCTGAGTCGTATGGGACGTATAGCTTGCCGATAAAGTCAGATATGTTGTATGTTTTGCTGAATGTCGATGAAACGGTGCAGATTGAAGATATTAAGAGTGTAATAGAAAAGTTTGCTTGCTATCTGGAGCCGGATAAAGAGATTATACATTCGAAATTTGCCGTAGGGAGCATCTATCGGGGGCTGGAAGGGCTAAAAAAGTCCCACGATGAGGCAACGCGCGACATTGAAGGAATTGCGGTTACGCCGGGTGTACCGGTAGAGAATGTGAAGCTTCCGGCCAAACGAAATGAGCATATATTTGATGACCGTCAGGAAGCGGAACTGATGAACTATTTATATGCGGGACAGGTGGAGAATGCGCGCAGATATATCAATTTGATTATTAAAGATAATGTGGAGCATTATGTTTCTAACGTTGCCATGACCAATCTCTATATACGTGTAGCAAACGCTGTTTTAAATGTGATGCGTCTTAAGCAAATTAAGTATGAGGGCGATAAAATTGATGATATTAACCTAGTGTCGAGATTTTTTACGCTCCCGCCGGAGAAACTGCGCGACACGATTGAAAAAATGCTGGATGCGATTGAAAGCAATGCAACGGCATCCAAGCTGAATGTCGCGGAAATTATAGCTTATATTCAAGAGCATTTCACGGAAAATCTGTATTTGGATGATTTAGCGGATCGTTTTCATGTGTCGGCGCCGTACCTTTCGCGTGTTATAAAGGAAAATGTCGGTATAACATTTATGGAATTTACGGGAAAGCTGCGTTTTAATAAAGCAAAGCAGCTGCTGAAAAGCACGAATAAATCAATTAGTGAAATTGCTGAACTGTCAGGGTTTAGTACCAGAAGCTCGTTTACCCGAAGCTTTACGGAGCATGCAGGTATGACGCCGACGCAATACAGAAAGACCGTAAAAAATTAGAGGATACCCATTGCAGGGTTAAAAGAGACAGTGAAAAAATCTTTCACTGCCTCTTTTTTGTGTCTTCAAACAGAGGGGAGATGGCTGCAACGCTTTTGTATATACGATGCAGGACGGTTGTTGTTTTGATGATATGTGCGACAAGGCAGCCCCTTGATCGACTTGTTTCATACATGAAACTACTGTGACTTTTTGTGTGAATAAAGTTCAATGCAATGCTTTTCCACGAGACCGGCGTTTTACCTAATGGAAAAAAATTAAAAAATTGCAAGCGTTTTTCATAACCCAAAAACCCGCGTAAATACTGGGGTTTGTGCCGCGCGGCGTTCTTTTTTTGTGCGGAGATTAAAAATTGCACCAAAGTCAAAAAACGTCTCTTGACGAATTCTGAGAGCCGTGCTACAATCGCCTCGAAGTAAAGATTGCGCGCAGCGATACCTGCGTGTGACTTCATGCAGTGAAAAAGAAATGGAAAAACAAGAAATTTAAATTCTAAGGAAGAGGAGTTGGGTTTTCATGCGTTTTAAGAAAGTGTATCAAAAGGTAGCGGTTCTTGGTTTGACCGCATTTATGTTTGTCGGCGCTCTGAGCGGATGCGGCAATCAGGCGGCCAGCAAGAAGAATGATGGCAAGGTGACGATTTCGGTTGGCGGATGGCCTTCGGAAACCGATACCGTTAAGAGAGAGAGTTATGACAAGAGACGCGAAGAATTTATGGAGAAGTATCCTGACATTGTTATCGAACCGGATACATGGGGCTATAATCCTCAGACTTTTATGATAAAGGCATCCGGCAATCAATTACCCACCTTGTATTCTGCGGCGTTTACCGAAGCGGAAAGATTCAAAAACGGGGAATATGCAGCAGACATAACTTCTGCACTTGAGGAGAATGGAATTCTGGATGCGATTAACCCTGATCTTTTGGCGATGGTTACGGATGAAAACGGAAGAGTGAGAGCATGGCCGAGAGAGGCGTATGCACAGGGGCTTTTCATTAACAAGTCACTCTTTAAAGAAGCGGGATTGACAAATGAGGATGGAAGCGTGAAGATTCCCGAAACGTACCAGCAGCTGGCAGAGTATGCCGCAACCATCAGAGAAAAGACCGGACGTGCAGGGCTTGTATTTCCGACCACGAAAAACTGTGGAGGCTGGAACTTCTTAAATATTGCATGGAGCTTTGGTGCAGATTTTGAACAACAACTTTCTGACGGCAAATGGAAGGCGATCTTTGATACGCCGGAGTTTAAAAACGCACTGCAATATGTATACGATTTAAAATGGAAGTATAATGCCCTGCAGGATGACTTGTTTATCGACGCAATGGAACAGAGAAAGCAGTATGGAACTGCACAGGCGGCAATGACCATTCTGGATCCTGCTTCTGCATCCGGTGTCGTTGCGCAATATGGTATGAACAAGGATGATGTAATGGCGGTACGGTTACCGGGCGGAGAATATGGCAGATTGGCACAAATGGGCGGTGCGTTCTGGGTGATAAATCAAAACGCAACACCGGAACAGATCGACGCATGTGTTAAGTGGCTTGAATTTAGCGGATTGACCCCGGAAGTGACAGAAAACAGCAAAAAGCAATGGAGCGAAAACGCGAAAGTGAAGTCTGAACAAAATGCACTCGTTTTTGGACGTGACGCGTATATGTTATGGATAAACCCCGATCTCGTCCAGGCGCAGTCTGAAGCGGAAGCTCCTTACGTTAACGTATCTTCGGAGGATTTTGCCGACTATTTCTCGTTTGAGGATGTTACGATCAGACCGGAGCCTGCCGTTTCGGCACAGGAGTTGTATTCCGTGCTGGATAAGGCAATACAGAGCGTTATAACCGACGAAAACGCTGACCTTGATGCAATTACCAGCGAAGCGGTCAATAGTTTCCAGAAGAACTACTTGGATAAATTAGATTAGTTGAAAACATAGCCGAATTTAGTTGAAAGGGTGTAACAGTTCATGAAGAAATTACAAGATGAGCAGACTGCTTTGCGCGGCAGGCAATTACATAGGAGGTCATGGATTCCTGCCGTGAAAGCGCAAATCGGAGGATGGGCGCTGATTGTGCCAACGTTGCTTTTGTTTATCCTACTGCTCTGGAGGCCGATCGTAATAGGTATTGCCTATTCATTTTATAAAATTGTAGGGAGCGCTCCCGTTGAGTTTGTAGGCTTAAAAAACTATGTTGATGTATTGACCGACACGGATTTTCTTAAAACGCTTTGGAATACGGTGACCTATGTTTTTTGGTCGTTAATTATCGGGCTTCCCTTACCGTTTATTGCAGCGGTTGTGCTGAACGAGATGATATACGGAAAAAGCTTCTTTAAATTTGCGCTTTATATGCCTGTTGTACTGCCATCTGTGGTTACCTGCTTGCTCTGGCGGTTTATGTATTCGGACGGCAGCGGCGGACTGCTGAATATGTTATTATATTATTTCGGCAGTGCACCGCATACCTGGCTCTCAAACTCGAATATAACAATTTTGTTGATTATTATTGCCATGACGTGGAATGGGTTTGGAAGTACCATGATTATATACCTTGCCTCTTTGCAAAGCGTGGATAATTCACTTTATGAAGCGGCGCGGCTGGATGGCGCAGGGTTCTGGACCCGTATACGGATTGTGCTTATGCCGCACATGTGGGGCGTAATTCTGCTGATGACTGTGCGCCAGATTATCGGTATATTCCAAATTACAGAGCAACCGCTTGTGATGACCGGGGGCGGGCCGAACGGTGCCTCAATGTCCCTGGGTCTGATGAACTATAGCTATGCTTTTCTGCAAGGACGTATGGACAAGTCTCTGGCGTTGGGTGTGGTTTCATTTTTACTGCTCATTGGACTGACATTTGTATATTTTCGTTTAGATAAAAAAATTAACGGTTAGGGGGGAAGAGCGTGGCTAAAGTAAAATCTACGAGTAAAAGATCAGAAAAGACAGAGGGGTTATTGACCTTTGTGGACTTTCATTATGTGCAGTACAGAATTCTTTATGGAGCGTTGTTCAGTTTTGCGACTTTGCTTGCACTGATTTGTTTTTTGCCGGTTGTATGGATGTTTTTATCATCGTTTAAGGAAACGGCGGAGATGTATGCTCTTCCGCCCAAACTGTTACCGAGCAGCATTGACCTTGGCAAGGTGACCGAAGTCTGGAATCTTGTACACTTTGAAAGATACATCATCAATACGCTTTGCATCATAGCGGGTTGCCTTACGTTTGATATTATGTTAAACGGGATTGCGGGATATGTGCTTTCAAAGGTGCGCCCCAAAGGTTCGGCGGTATTGGAAATACTGATTTTCGGAACCATGCTGCTGCCCGGTATTAGTATGGTGCCGTTGTATATGACTTTTGTGGACTTTCCCCTGCTGCACATTAACATGGTCGGCTCGTTCACACCCATTTGGATGATGGCGGGAGCAAACGCGTTTAATATTTTGCTTTTCCGTAACTTTTTTAATGGAGTTCCGAAGGACTATTTTGAGGCGGCAAAGATTGATGGCTGCAGCAACATCGGCATATTTTTCCGGATTGTGCTCCCAATGTCTAAGCCGATTATTGCGGTTGTCAGCATTCTGAGTATCACCAGCTCCTGGAATAACTTCCTGTGGCCTTATTTGATGCTTGGAAATACAAGCAGAGAGCCGGTATCGGTTCTGCTTTATCAGGTTTCCAACTCTCCGATTACCGTTATGCAGGATAATCAGGTAATGCTTTTAATGATGCTGGCTATTATTCCGCCGCTGATTTTTTACGCAATATTCTCCAAACGTATCATGGGCGGATTTAATATGAGCGGTATAAAAGGTTAGCATAAGAGAATCGAACTTCATGCGGTGCAAAAAGGCAAATTTGTCGCATGTGTACGAGTCTCTTATGCCTAAGATTGGAGGGATTAAAATAAAAACGTTTCAGAGAACCGTGACAATGATTTTAGCTTTCGTGATGATGCTGATACCGATACATATTTTTGCTGACGAAGATACCCCGTTAAAATTTAATTTTGACGGGGTAAAGGACGTTACAATAAGCGGAAGGCTTGAACCTAATGCGCTGGTATTTCTTCAGGTTCTTTATCTGAAGGATGACCTGCCTGTGCCGCATTTAACTCCGTCTGACTTTGAAAACGGCATTGTGTATTTTGTTGATTCGGCAATCGCGAACGAATTGGGAGACTACGAAATAAACGTTAAAATGAGAGATATATCGGGAACCTATGTATTTCGCGTCAATTCCAAAGCCGGAAACCAAATTTATGAGCATGTATTTGATTTCCATAGCCAGGCGTCTGTAATTGCAAAGCTGAACGAGACGATACAAAATAAGGACAGTGCGCAGTTGGCGGCAACGATCGAGGCTGAAAATCCCGCGCTTGAGCCGGATGCCGTGTATTATCAAAAGACCCGTGACCAAGGACTGTTTCGTGAGGTATGCGAAGAATTGGTTAAAATGGGTACGGTTGCGGACAAAGAGGATTTTCAACAAAAATTTTTTCATGCCGTCCTGCTTACGTATTTCAACAAGACCGACGATGGTAATGCGTTGAAAACGGTTCTAAGCGACTGCGCGGCTGCGGCAGGATATACCAATCAAAATTTCTATCAGGCTTATTCGACCGCGCTGGGGGTGGATGCCGCTGCAAAAGTAATACAGAACCTTTTGGCGGCTGCTCCGTATCAGACGCTGGAACAGTTTACGTCTGAATGCAAACGCAGAGTGATTTTAGACGGCGTAAGATACAGTGTGTGGGGAACTGTTCAGCAGATTTTGGAAAAGACCGGTGCTGACATTTCCGATCACGTAAATGCGAAGTATCAGGCGCTAAAGAAGAACTATCCCGGTTATTACGCCAATGTTGCAAAGTCTTTGGCAGGAAAGGACGCATATGATCTGGATGCGCTTGCGGTTAAATGGTCGCAGGCTATTGACGATGCGATTGCTGCCGCGACCGCAAATCAGTCATCGGGTGGGTCTTCGGGTTCTCGCGGCGGTTTATCCTCCGGCAGCGGTTCGTCCTCCGGAAGCAGCGGAAAGACCGGGGATATATATGCTCCGGTTTCGGGAGAGGACAGGCCGCAGTTAAGTCAGTTTGATGATTTGGATGATGTAGCATGGGCTGTCGAGAGCGTAAACGGGCTTGTGGAAAAAGATATTATAAAGGGGAAGACACCGCGGTTGTTTTATCCCAATGACATAATCACCCGCGCAGAGTATCTGACTCTTTTGGTAAGGGCATACGGATTAGAGCAGGAAGGCGCGGAATGCACATTTGAGGATGTTCCCAAGGGTGCGTGGTTCCACGACACGGTTGCTTCCGCGTATGTGCTTGGTTTGACGCAAGGGGTTTCCGAGGATAGCTTCGGCGCAGAGGAGCCCATTAAGCGCGAGGATCTGTGCGTGCTTGCTTACAAAGCCATGCTTTTGACCGGGGCTGCTTTGGATAACGGCATCTCTGCAGGGATGAAATTCAGTGATAGCGAAGATATTGATGATTATGCAAGAGAAGCTGTGGATATGCTTTGCGGTCTGGGTGTTGTAAACGGAATGGGAGACGGAAGGTTTGCTCCCTTTGAAACGGCAACACGGGCACAGGCTGCTAAAATTATCTATGCAGTGCTTGGTATTACGGAAGGTGAGGTGTAAAATTTGAAACGGATAGTTTGTGTTTTGCTATGCATATCAATGCTTTTATCATGCAAGGCTTTATGTGTGTCTGCCGTTTACTACGATGCGGCAGATACCAGAGCGGAGTATATATCCGGACTTTTATCCGTTCCCGGCATTATGCCTGACGGATATGCCGCGGGGGCAAACCCGGATTCGCTCCTTACCCGTTCGGAATACCTGTTGCTTGTAATGAGCGCAAAAGGATACAAGGTCGACGCGCAGACGGCGGAAATTTCGTATTTCAGTGATGTTCCGGCCGGAACCCTTGAGGCGGCTTATACCAATGTTGCCGTTGATTTGGGCTTTGTTTCCGGATATGGCGACGGTCTGTTTGGACCCAAAGATAAAATAAGCATCAATGAAAGCATTAAGCTTGCCGTTTCGGTAGCCGGGTATGGCTTTATGGCGGACTCCTATGGCGGTTATCCGGCCGGATTCGTTATGGTCGCACAGCAGAAAGACATCACGGATGGATTGGGAGGAGACTTTGACCGTCCGATCAGCGCCGGAGATGCGGAACTGCTCATTTACAATATGCTGCATGCGGATTGGGTTCATTCCTACACCGTGAACGGCGAAGTGCGCTATACGATTGATCCGGATAAAAATATTCTGAGCGAGGTTCATAGAATTTACCGGGAAACAGGCATCATAACAGGCGTTGAAGAAACCCGGCTCAGCAACGGTGAAGGTGTTGCAAAGGGGTTTCTGGAAGTGAACGGCAAAACCTATAAGATGAGGGATGAAACCGACAAAAGGCTGCTGGGTTATCATGTGGATTTGTATTACACATCTGATAAAAATACCGGACTTAGCACGGCGGTTTATATCAGCGTTTCCGAACAGAATGCTGACGCAAAATATGAGAGCGGCGAGATTATCGAATTCAAAGACAATAAGTATTCCTTTAAAGACGAGATGAAAAGCGGTTCGGGAGAAACATTGATGTCCGTTTCAAAATCTGCGGATATTATCTATAACGGCAGAGCGTTACTTGATCTGCGCAATGAAGGCGTGTTTACCCCCAAATCGGGCAGTGTAATCCTGATCGATAATAACAAAGACGGCCTAGCGGATGTGGTGAAAATCAGGGACAGCAAAGTGATGCTGGTGGAAAGCGTGAGCCAGAAGGACAAAATTATTTATGATCGCCTCTCAGATGATGCACCGTCACTGGTTGACGCAGATTTTGTAACAATTGAGGACGATCATGAACAAACAATGGATTTTAACGACATCGCTTCCAATGACATTGTGGATTTTGCCATCAGCGCAGACGGCAAGGTGGTTGACATCGTATTGAGCCGGAGCGTCATTACCGGTGTTTTGCAGCAAATACGCGAGCAGGAGATGACTTATGTTGTCAATTCGGTTTCCTACCGTTTGACCGATGCCTTTACCGCGTATCTTAAAAAAACAGGAACGGCTTTGACCCTGGGACAGAAATACAACTTCTATTTGTCCCCATCCGGCGAACTTGCGGGAATCAGCACTGAGGCGGTCAGCGACGAAGAGGGTAAGTATGGCTGTTTGATTACGGCTGCGCCGGCAAAGGACTTTGATAAAACAGTGCAATTTAAAATGTTGACGGAAGAGGGAAATATAGAAATATTAAAGTCCGCGCGGTATATGCAGTTAGATGGTGTCAGCAAATTGAATGGCGAAAAGGTGTTTGCGGTTTTAGAACCGATGCTTTTTCAAGCGGTGCTTGACGATAGAGTGATGACGCCCATCGTGGTGTATTATAAGCTGGATGCGGAAGGCAAAGTTAACTATATGGAAACCCCCAATGCGGCGCTTTCTTCGACATCGGATATGGCGCTGCATAAAACCGCATCGGTGTCAAAAGAGCAGTACAGTAATGCCAACCGCAGTATCGGCGGTGCGCTTAATGTGGACGATTCAACCATTGTCTTTTCGATACCTGCAAATGCCAATGAGGCGGACAGTAAGAAATTTCGGGTACGCAAGGCTGCGGATTCTTTTATTAACGCTACAGAATACTCCGCAGTCGGATATTCGCGCGAAAGACACGCGGTGATCTCGCAGGCAATGCTGATGACCGCTTCGGCGGGGGCAGATGCAGATTGGAGTATGCGCATCTTTATGCTCCAGGATATCGTTCGCACTGCCGTATCTGAATTCGATATACGATATGCGTTGTGCGGTATCGAAAACAACGAGGATGTGTCGTACGTTGTCAGTGAGGACGAGGTTTTGCAGAATTTGCAGCCTACTTTTAACGAAGGCTCGTATGACTTTCCGGATTTGGGTGTAGGCGATATCTTGCAGCTGGCCATTGATGAATATAATGAGATTCAGGCAATCAGGATGATTTACAGTGCGTCGGAGGATGAGTTTTACATTCCCAATAACCCAACAACCACGTATTATATCCCGTGGCCAACGCCTACAGGCGATGTGACAACACTTAAAAACTATTATAATCCGCCGAATAATGCGCGTTCTCAGTTTGTCAGCAGCAGACAGAGAATCTATGTGGCAAATGTTTACTATAAGTCAGACTCGCATATACAGGTTATCAATCCGGTATTTGATTTAACCGATTCGAGAGTTCATGATCTGGTGAAAAGCGGTGAAATTAAGCTTGAAAATCATCTGGTTACTGATAGCAATGTATATGTCTTCGACCCGGACGGAAAAGTTCCGTACTCGTCGGGCGACATGGGCTCCATTACCTCTTGGGTCGGACAGGGAAACAGTTCGCGTGTTATGATATTTACCAGCGCAGGAATTACTACCGCTATTGTGGTATTACCGAACTAATTTGGAGTGAGGGGAGGAAAAATGTTGAAAAATATCTTTCGTATAGCAATCACAGCATTTATCGTGTCGGTTGCCGTGCAGATGTGCGTATGGGCGGATGCGCCTTACGAGCCGGGAAATTACGTCAATGTTATTGAAACATCAGATATATGGAGCACATATTTCCGCAACAAAAATGATAAAGCCGGCACAGGCAGCTCGATTGATAATCTTGACGTAAGAAACTGGTATCAAACCGATCTGCCGGGCGCAAAGGACAGCGCGGTGAATCTGGCGGGGACGGCTGCAACCTCAGAGGGCATCTATTCGGGAAACACCAACCTGTTTATCAATCCCTTTATCCCCGGTGATACCTTTATGGCAAGACCGCACGGCGGCGATATTACAGCGGATCTAAACGCAAAAAACAGTATTGCGATCGGCTGGACAGCGCCATATGACGGAACATGGAATGTTGATGTTGGTTTATATAACCGTATGATAGCGACCGGTCAGGGTGAGATTGCAGGATTTGCGCTGGCAAAGAAACCTGCCGGATCCAACAAGGCCGAACGGTTGATGGATACGCAAAAGGTTTCCCGTCCGACATCACAGGATGAGCCGACATATGGCGAAAAAGAGATGACGGTAGACGCAAATGAGGGCGACACCATATTTCTGTTTGTTATTAATACAACGGGAAGTGTGAACATTGCAACCAATGTCAGATATCGGATAACCGATGCCAACCGCCCCGAAATAACCTATGATGCGTCCAAGATGGCGCAGAATATGCTGGCTGACAGTGAGGGAGCGTTATCCCCATTCGACTTTGGATTGTCGGCGGCAGCGGAACTTTCGGTGAGCGATGTTTTGCGTACCTCGATTAAGGATGCAAACCCTGCTACGCTGTACGCGGACAACGGCTATGTTTGGGCAGGAAACGAAAATAATAAAGAAGAAGGCACTGTCTTCTATCTTGATAAGAACACAAAAAAGATAACGTTAAAACCGGGGACGGCAGATGGCAGCGGTAAACGGATTCCGCTGGTTGCCTTTACCGTACCGGAAGACGGAGATTACAGAATTGATTTGACGGCGCGCAACGTTGCGGCAAATCCTTCTGACGGCGGTTGGTTCTACCTTTATAAGCTAGGTAATTCCTTTCATACATCGGCGCTGTCCGGCGGACATCACGATCCGTCCGAGTATAAACTGGCAATGGACAGCGGCGCTGACGAGGTTGTCTGGAAAAAGAGTTTTATCGGGCTGAAAAAAGGAGAAAAGTTGATTTTCGAAGCCTGTGCCGACAATGCGGAAGACAAGCTGTACGAAATGGGATTGTCGGTAGAAAAAATGGTTCGCGCAAAATACGCTTACAGCATAGGTGAAACACCGGTGACGTCATTCGGGCAGGTTGCCGAAGCAGCAGGCGAAACACTTGAGGTGCGCTGCGATTTTCTGAATACAGACGAGGATTTTAGCGGCGGAATGCTGATTTTGGCGATTTACGACGCCGATGGGTATATGGTTTCCGCCAAGGCATCGGAGGTTCAGTCATTCGCATCGGATGATTACACAGTTTTTACCGCGTCTGCCGTTATACCGGAAGGAATTCATGGCGGAACGGTCAAAGCATTTATGATAGACGATATGAACCATATAAGACAGGTTACAGAGTCCGACGTATTGGCTGAGTAAAAAGATGATATCGAAACTTTAGGGCGATATGCCCGGAAAGGAATGATGAAATGATGCTGAAAAAAATAGTGAGCGCTATGATGGCGGCTATGTTAACATTTGGTATGGTCGGCGTGGCGGGCGCGAATACGGATGCAAATACCGTACAAACGAGAGTTAAAAAAACCTATACACCGGGGGATTATAAAAATGTTGTTGCGTCAGAAAGTGTGTGGAGCACGTACTTCCGTAACAAAAATGACCAAGCAGGCACAACGGATCAGGCAATTGATAACCTCGATGTAAGCAATTGGTATCAAACTGCGCTCCCGGGCGCAAAGGACAGCACGGTTTACCTTGCAGGAACGGCTGCGACCTCAGAGGGCATCTATTCAGGTAACACCAATTTGTTTATCAGCCCGTTTATTCCCGGCGGTACATTTATGGCAAAACCGCACGGCGGCGATGGTACAACGGATAAGAACGCAAAAAACAGTATTGCAATCGGCTGGACGGCGCCATATACCGGAAAATGGATAATTGACGTTGGATTGTATAACCGTATGATCGCGTCCGGAACGGCTGATGTTGCAGGT
>CAVGTH010000042.1:13070-14825 GCA_963632045.1 Roseburia faecis
GGTTTTGCTCTTGCAAAAAAGACAGCCGGATCCAATAAGGCCGAACGACTGACGGATACGCAGCAGGTAACCCGTCCGACATCACAAAATACTCCTACATACGGTGAAAAAAAGATTGCTGTAGATGCGGAAATCGGCGACACAGTATTTTTGTTTGTTACCACGGTGTCTGCCGGCTACAACATTGCCACGAATGTGCGGTATCGGATTACCGACGCCGATCATCCCGAAATAACCTATGATGCGTCTAAGATGGCACAGAATATGCTTTCCGACAGCGCCGGGGCAGCGTCCCCGTTTGACTTTGGCCTCTCCAGCAAGGAGACGCTCACCCTTGCCACAGAGAGAAGAATGTCAATCGCAGAGGCTTCTCCGGTTACGCTTTATTCCAATGATGATTTCGTTTGGACAGGAGATGCAGCTGACAAGGATGACAGTTCTGCCATTTATCTTGATAAAAATACCGGCGAACTTATCGTAAGGCCGGGAACGGCAGAGGGCAGCGGCAAGCGAATTCCGCTGGTTGCTTTTACCGCGCCGGAGGACGGAGATTATTCCTTTGATCTGTCGGCTAAAAATGTTGCCGATAGCCCGGTAAACGACGGATGGATTAACATCCGCAAGCTGGGCGGTACCTTCGATGGAAGTGCGCTGACCGATGTGGCGGCCGGTGATGACAAGCTGGTGATGAATCAGGGAGCCAATCCGGTTTCTTATGAGAATAGCATAACGCTAAAAAAAGGCGATAAGATAATCCTTCAGGCGTGTGCGGATACTGATGCAAATAAGTTATATGAATTAAATCTGGCAGTGGATCAGATGGAGAAAGAATCCTCTAACGCAAGCCTTACAAAATTCTATGAGTCAACCTATGGAACGAAGGACTATAGAAATGTAGTTAAGTCAGAGGACGTGTGGAGCACGTATTTCCGCAATAAAAATGATGCGGTAGGCTCGGATGGATCGTTGAACAACCTTGACACAAACAATTGGCTTGGCACATATAAGCTGCCGGGGGTAAAGGACAGCGACATCAGATGGTCAGGCAGCGGCACGGGTGTAGGTGAAATATATTCAAGTAATACGAATTTGTTTATCAGTCCGTTTATTCCCGGCGGTACATTTATGGCAAAACCGCACGGCGGCGATATCACGGCGGATAAGAACGCAAAAAACAGTATCGCAATCGGCTGGACAGCACCATATGCCGGAACATGGAATGTTGATGTTGGGGTGTATAACCGTGCAATAGCTGCTATTACAGGCAGCACTCCCGGTCAACAGGCGATGTTTTACCTTGCAAAAAAACCGGCCGGATCAAGCGTGATTGAACGGCTGATGCCGGCAAATCAACGGGTTGATGCACCCGGAGCAACTAGCGAGATCAAATTTGGCGAAAAGAAATTGTCCGTAAATGTCGAGAAGGGCGATGCAATCATTTTAACCGTGGCTAACGCCGGTGACGGTGTTAACATTGCCGCAAACGTGCGGTATCGGATTACCGATGCCGACAATCCTGAAGTAATTTATGACGCGTCTAAAATGGCGCAAAACATGCTGTCAGATGAAAATGGCAGGATCTCTCCCTTTGACTTTGGACTTTCCACTGCGGAGACGCTCACCGTCGCAACGGAAAGATGGTCGGCAATCAAGGAGGCTTCTCCGGTTACGCTTTATTCCAATGATGATTTCGTTTGGACAGGGAGTGAAGCGGCTAAGAATGAAAGTTCTGCCATTTATCTTGATAAAAATACC
>CAVGTH010000043.1:0-7755 GCA_963632045.1 Roseburia faecis
AATAGCCTTCAAGGGTTATTCCCTATTTTTTTGCCAATTATTATTTTACACTAATGACAAGATTCTCCCTTTCCTGCCGATCTTGTCTGCTCCGTTAGGCACACTTAAAACTTTTTCCAGGCGGAGGGTGTAAAAATGAGCAGCATCGGGAAAATCTCCAGTCGTCCGACCAGCATATCAAAAATCAGCACCAGCTTGCTCCAGTTTGAAAAGACTGAAAAATTCCCCGTCGGGCCGATCAGCGATAATCCGGGGCCGACGTTGTTCATGGCGGTCGTCACTGCCGTGAAATTGGTTACCGCGTCCAGATTTTCAAAGCTGAGCAGCACCATGGACGCCGCGAAAATTAAAAAGTATGCCGCAGCGTATACATTGACGGCGCGCACCACCTCGTGCGGCACCGGCTTATGATCGACCGTGATTTTCGATACGCCGCTGGGATGCAGAAAATGCTGCAATTCCTTACGCACGCTCTTAAACAGAATCATAAACCGGGATATCTTCATGCCGCCGCCGGTGCTGCCTGCGCAGGCGCCGGCAAACATCAAAATGACCAGGAGCGTTTTCGACAGCTGCGGCCACATATCAAAATCAACGGTGGAAAATCCTGCCGTCGTCATAATGGAGCTGACCTGAAATGCCGCTGCGCGAACGGCGTCGCCCATCCCGGAAAACAAGCCTCTTGTATTCAGCGCAATCAGTCCTGTGGCGACAAACAACACCAAAAAGTAACAATGTACCTCTTCCATCGCAAAAGCGCGGAGCGCCTTTCTTTTCAGCAGCAAAAAGTAAAAACTGAAGTTTACGCCAAACAGCGTCATAAACACAGTAATCACCCACTGAAGATACGGCGAATAGCTTGCCGCACTGTCGTTTCTGACGCCAAAACCGCCGGTGCCGGCCGTGCCGAATGCGATGGTAACCGCCTCAAACAAACTCATGCCGCCCAATAACAAAAACACGATCTGCAGCAGCGTCATGACAATGTAAATCATGTACAGGATTTTTGCCGTTGACTGTAGCTTCGGGACCAGCTTTTCCACTTGCGGTCCGGGGCTTTCCGCCTTCATTAAGTTGGCGCTGGAGCCGCCGGACGGCGCATGCAGCATCAAAATAAAGACCAAAACTCCCATGCCGCCGATCCAGTGGGTAAAACTGCGCCAAAACAGAATACTGTACGGCAGATGCTCTACATCGCTTAGAATACTTGCGCCGGTGGTCGTAAACCCGGAAACCGTTTCAAACAACGCAGAAACCACATCGGGGATCGCGCCGCTGATGAAAAACGGCAGCGCACCGAGCACACTAATCAAAATCCAGCTCAGCGCAGTGATGACATATCCCTCTCTGGGATAAAACATCGGCTCCTTTGGCTTTCTCATTAAGCAGAGTACGCCGAGCGCAAGGCAGACCGCCATCGTAATCAAAAAGGCAACCGCCTCCCGCAGCTCCCGACAGATCAAAGACACAATAAACGGAAGTCCGAGCAGCGCACCCTCGCAAAGGATGACCTTTCCCAGCGTATATCTTACAACAGACAAATTCATAACACACACCTCTTCGCCGCAATTCGGCGTCTCCCATCTCACGATCTCATACCAAAGCGCCGCCCTGACGGGCCGGCTCCGGCAATTTTCCCTTTTCTACGCGAGAATATCGCGGATATCCTGCAATCCCTTTTCCAGCGTGACAACAATCACCGAGTCTCCTACCTGAATCTGATCCCGGCCGCCCGGAATAATCACCTTGTTGCCGCGCATGATGCAGCAAATCAGCTGATGGGGCTTTAAATGCAGATCGGCGAGCGGTTTTTCCGTCACCTTGGATTTCTCATGTACGGTAAACTCCAGCGCCTCTACCCGATCATCCAGAATCCGATAAAGCGTTTTGACGTTGCTCCCGGATTCGTTTTGCAGCGCACGGATATGCTGCACAATAAAATCACAGGTGATATATTTGGGATAAACCACGCTGCCGATATCCAGTTCTTCAATGATATCGTCAAATTCCAGCCGGTTGATCTTGGTTGCCGATTTGGTAATGCCGTGCTTTTTGGCAAACATCGCCAGCATGACATTTTCTTCATCCATATTCGTCAGCGAAACAAAGGCCTCCGCAAGGTGCAGCCCCTCGGCCAAAAGCAGCTGACGATCCGTTCCGTCCCCGTGCAGAATGACCGCCTCCGGGAGCATCTCGTTAAGCAGTTCGCAGCGTGCGGCATCCTTTTCCACAATCCGCACTCTGATATGGTGCGCAAGCAGCTCCTTTGCGAGATAATAACCGATGGTGCCGCCGCCCACAATCAAAACGCCCTTGACCGGCGCGGTCGGCAAACCCAGTTTTTTAAAGAATACCGCAGCATTCTCGCGGCTCGCCAAAACGGTCACCAAATCCTTTTCCATCAGGCAAAATTCACCGTCCGGGATAATCACTTCGTTGTCGCGCTCTACGGCGCAGACCAAAACATTGGCGCTCATTTTCGCTGAAAACTCACTCAGCTTCAGCGGCTGATCCAAAATCCCCTCCGGCAGCTGAAATTTAATCAGCTGCACCCTTCCGTCGGCAAAGGTATCGATTTTGCTTGCGGCCGGAAACCGCAAAAGCCGGGAGATTTCCCGCGCCGTGGCAAGTTCCGGATTGATGATGGTCGAAATTCCAAGCTGCTGCTTGATAAACTCCATCTCGCGGCTGTACATGGGGTTGCGCACCCTGGCTACCGCGCGGCAGCTGCCGACCTTTTTGGCAAACATGCAGCACAAAAGATTGAGTTCGTCCGAACCGGTAACCGCAATAAAAACGTCCGCCGATTCAAGACCGGCCTCGGTCAGGACAGAAATGGACGAGCCGTTGCCCACAACGCCCATAACGTCCACTTCCTCTGTGATGTGCTGGATTTTGGCCGCATCGGTATCGATGACGGTCAGATCGTGACCCTCCTCCAGCAGCTTATGCACCAGTGCGTTCCCCACCTTGCCGCATCCGGCTAAAATAATATTCATAAAAGTCCCATTCCCTTCCAAACAGTCTACTGCCCTACGCCCAGGCGAAAGTTACTGAACTTTTGCCTTTTCGGGCGGGCTTAGACTACTTCCTTTCCACTAAACATGTTTGCCTGCATGGGCATTTTGGCGCGGCCGTCCATGTCCTCATAGGCAAAATTTTAATTTGGCAAGTCGCAGAGTACGACCTTGCGCAGCTTCTATGAGGTTATTATACCACGTTTATCCAAAAAGTCCACCAAATATTGAAAATATTTCCTAACTTATGCCTGACTTTTCAAAGTTTATGCAAAAGAAATCGAAATTTTTACAAAAAAACAGTTGACAAACAGAATATCACCTGTTATAATGACCTTAGATGAGATAGAGATGAGAAGAGCATGAAGAGTTTGGGTGAGACGAGAATTGTTTTTGTACCATTTTTGATTGATACGCTGATATTCTTGTTCCTTCCGGGGGCAAGTTTTTTTATTTTCCCCCCTCTCTCTCCGTTTCATAAATCAGAAAAGGAAAGAGGTTTTCACAATGGAAATTCCGTACAAAATTTATCTTAATGAAGAAGAACTCCCCAAGGCATGGTACAATGTACGCGCAGACATGAAGCAAAAACCGGCGCCGCTTTTAAATCCGGCAACCCACGCGCCGATGACCGCACAGGACTTGGCCCCCGTATTTTGTGACGAATTGATTGCACAGGAGTTGGACGACGACACCGCATACTTTGAAATTCCCGAAGAAATCCTGTCCTTTTATAAAATGTACCGTCCGTCCCCTCTGGTACGCGCCTACTGCCTGGAGAAGAAACTGGATACCCCGGCAAAGATATACTATAAGTTTGAGGGCAACAACACCAGCGGCAGCCACAAGCTCAACTCCGCCATCGCGCAGGCCTATTACGCCAAAAAGCAAAACTTAAAAGGCGTGACGACCGAAACCGGCGCCGGGCAGTGGGGCACTGCGCTTTCGATGGCATGCTCTTATTTTGACCTCGACTGCAAGGTGTTTATGGTAAAGTGCTCGTATGAGCAAAAGCCTTTCCGCCGCGAGGTGATGCGTACCTACGGCGCGTCGGTCACACCGTCTCCCTCAATGGAAACGGCGATCGGAAGAAAAATCAATGCCGATCATCCCGGCACCACCGGCAGTCTCGGCTGCGCCATTTCAGAGGCCGTTGAGGTTGCGACCTCCACACCCGGATACCGCTACGTTCTCGGCAGCGTTTTGAATCAGGTTTTGCTGCACCAGTCCGTAATCGGTCTGGAAACCAAAACCGCGCTTGACAAGTACCATATCAAACCGGATATTATCATCGGCTGCGCCGGCGGCGGCTCGAACCTTGGCGGACTGATTTCTCCGTTCATGGGCGAAAAGCTTCGCGGCGAGGCGGATTATCGGATTATCGCAGTAGAGCCGGCCTCCTGCCCCAGCTTTACCCGCGGCAAGTTCGCCTACGACTTCTGCGACACCGGTATGGTTTGCCCGCTGGCAAAGATGTACACCTTGGGCAGCGACTTTATCCCGTCCGCAAACCACGCAGGCGGTCTGCGCTATCACGGAATGAGCGCGATCCTTTCGCAGCTTTATCATGACGGACTGATGGAGGCGATCTCGGTCAAGCAGACCGATGTCTTTGAGGCCGCAGAATTATTTGCACGGGTCGAGGGCATTCTGCCGGCGCCGGAGAGCAGCCACGCCATCAAGGCAGCCATCGACGAGGCACTAAAATGCAAAGAAACCGGCGAAGAAAAGACGATTGTGTTCGGTCTTACCGGAACCGGGTATTTTGACATGGTTGCCTACGAGAGTTTTCATAACGGCACCATGACCGACACCATTCCGACCGATGAAGATATCGCAAAGAGCACCGCAAAGCTCCCTGTGGTAGAATAACGCTGCCGCAGCGTCAAACACAAAGAAAAACGGCAAGTACTTTCGTACTTGCCGTTTTTTGGTGACTCCTAGGGGATTCGAACCCCTGTAGCCGCCGTGAGAGGGCGGAGTCTTAACCACTTGACCAAGGAGCCATATGTTCCGCCAATCAGCGGAACCTGGTAGCGGTAACTGGATTTGAACCAGTGACACTACGGGTATGAACCGTATGCTCTAGCCAACTGAGCTATACCGCCATAGCTTGTCCTTCGCGCGAACACAAAAGCTATTTTAACAGAAATCTTTGTCCTTGTCAAGAGTTTTTTTCATTTTTTCGTTTTCTCTTCAAATTTCAAAAATTTCTGAAAACTGACGATATATCCGCTGCCTTTTTTCGTCTCATTACAAGACCTTGCGCAAAAATTCTTTTGTTCTCTCGTTTTGCGGATCGGTGAAAATTTGTTCCGGTGTGCCTTCCTCCATCACATAGCCGCCGTCCATGAACAGTACGCGGTTGGAAACCTCTCTGGCAAAACCCATTTCGTGCGTTACCACGACCATAGTCATACCGGCCTCTGCCAAAGACTTCATAACTTCCAGCACCTCGCCGACCATTTCCGGATCCAATGCGGAAGTCGGCTCGTCAAAGAGCATAATTTCCGGCTCCATGGCAAGCGCCCTGGCAATGGCAATTCTTTGCTTCTGTCCGCCGGACAGCTGCGCCGGGTACGCCGACGCTTTTTCCAAAAGGCCAACCTTTCTCAGCAGTTCCTCCGCCTTTGCCTCAGCCTCTTCCTTGCTCATTTTTTTCAAAACCATCGGCGCCATGGTGATGTTGCCCATTACGGTTTTATGAGGAAACAGGTTAAATTGCTGAAATACCATTCCCATTTTCTGACGGATCCGGTTTAAGTCTTTTCCCTTTGCGGTGATCTCTTCTCCGTCAATGGTAATCGTCCCCTTGGTTGGGGTCTCCAGCATATTCAGGCAACGCAAAAAGGTGCTTTTTCCCGATCCGGAAGGACCGATTACGGCCACCTTTTCCCCTTTTTTGATATGCTGATTCACTCCCTTTAACACCTGGAGGTCACCAAAGTATTTATGTAAATCATTAACGTAAATCACTCTTACGCAGCCTCCTCTCTAAGTGCCCAAAGATTTTGGACAAGGTAAAGGTCATGACAAAATACAGCAGCGCCGCCGTCAAAAGCGGAAACCATGCATTAAACGTCCGGCTCGTAATCATACTCGCCACCTTGGTAAGATCCTCCATCGCAATATATCCGGCAATGGACGTCTCCTTTAACAGGACAATAAACTCACTGGTGTAAGTAGGAAGCGCAATCTTGATGGCCTGCGGCAAAACGATACGCATGGTGGTTTGCAGCTTGGAAAAACCGAGTGAATACCCGGCCTCCGTCTGCCCGTGATCCACGGATTCCACCGCGCCGCGGACGATCTCGGCCACATAGGCGGCACTGTTCATACCAAACGCCAATGACGCGATGATCCACTTCGGCGCCGAAACGGATGCAAACACGCCCATGTACATAATCAAAAGCTGCACCGTGGTCGGCGTGCCGCGGATAATCTCGATATAGATTTTCGCCGGTGTGCGCACCCACCGCCACTGAGACATCTTCATAAAAGCCAGTACGATACCGAGAACCGTACCGATCAGGATTGCCGCAAGCGTAATCTCAAGCGTAACACCCAATCCGCCCAAAAGATGTTTCCAGCGGTCTGCATAGATTAAATTTGTGTAAAAGTCACTGCAAAATTTTGCCCAATGGACTGATACCCAGTCTGCCATATTTGATCCACAGCCTTTCTGTTTCCGGTTTGGAAAAAGGCGAGAGGGCTTTATCCCGTTTCGCCGTAAAGAAAACAAGCGGGAGACCGCAATGACTCCCGCTTGGAATTTAAGCCGCACAAAACCATTTCAATACGCTCTACCGTATCGCGCTTTCTCTGCGGCAGTCCAGCAAAGCGACACTACTTTCTTACGATAATAACCTGTGCTGCGTCATAGTAGTTATCCGAAAAATCTACCTGCTGCTTACGCTCGTCGTCCACGGTCATACCGGCAATTACCATATCTACCTTACCGCTGGACAGCGCTGCAATCAGACCGTCAAAGTTCATGTTCTCGATCGACAGTTCCATGCCGCTCTGTCTTGCGATTTCCTTTGCGATCTCAACATCATAGCCTGCGATCTCGTTGTTATCGTCCATATACTCAAAGGGCGCAAACTCTGCATTGGTGCCCATAACCAGCTTTTCACCGCCGGTCGGTGCTGCCTTTGCTGCGAGTTCAGCAAGCGCTGCCTCGTCCTTATCGATATAAGCCTTGCGGATGGTATCAATCGTGCCGTCTTCCTGCATCTTTTTGATTGCGGCATTGATACTGTCAAGCAGTTCTTTATCGCCCTTCTTTACAGCGATTGCATACTGTTCTTCGGTCAGCTTTTCCGGAAGAATGGTCAGACCGTCGATTTCTGCAACCAGATCCTTTGCAACCTGATCGTCCACAACAACGGCGTCTACCTTACCGTTTTTCAGATCCATGCCGGCGTCTACCACTCTCTTAAACCGGGAAACTTCGGCACCCTTTACCTCATCGGTCACATAATCGTCACCGGTCGTGCCTTCCTGTACGGCAATTTTAGCGCCCTCTAAATCAGCAGCACCGGTGATCGCCTTTACATTCGTCTCCTGTGTGGTGTTCTGCGCAGCCTGCTGGCCGCCGCAGCCTGTCAGTGTGGCAAGCGCCAAAACGGACGCAGCCGCAATGATTCCAACTTTTTTCAACATACAAAATCCCTCCTGTTTTTACAAATCCGTACTTATTTTACAACAGATGTTTCCATTTGTCAATACAAAATCC
>CAVGTH010000043.1:7765-14496 GCA_963632045.1 Roseburia faecis
TTACAAACCCAAGCGCCGGGGCTTTTTTGCCGCGACCGCCGAAAAAGGGTTCTAACGGTGTTTCACAAAATCCTCAATCCGCTCCAGCGCCGCCTCGATATCGTGAATCGAATACGCATAAGAGCAGCGGATAAATCCGTCGCCGCACGCGCCGAACGCGCTGCCCGGCACCACGGCCACCTTCTTTTCGTAGAGCAGGGTTTCACAAAAAGTATTGGAATCCATGCCCGTGCTCTGAATGGACGGGAAGGTGTAAAAGGCGCCCTCCGGTTCAAAACAGGAAAGTCCCATATCCGAAAATCCCTTTACCATAACGCGGCGGCGGCTGTCATACTCCTCGCGCATCATGGCGATGTCCTCATCGCCGTTTTTCATTGCCTCAATTGCGGCATACTGCGCCGTGGTCGGCGCGGACATAATGGCAAACTGGTGCACCTTCGTCATCGCTTTCATCAGATCCGGATGTCCGCACACATAGCCAAGCCGCCAGCCGGTCATGGCATATGCCTTGGAAAATCCGCTGACCAGCACCGTGCGGTCGTACATCTCCGGAATCTCAGCGATCGAAACGTGCCGCGTATCACCGTAGGTCAGTTCCGCATAGATTTCATCCGCCAATATCAAAATATCGGTGCCGTCCAATACCTCGGCAATGGCTTTTAAATGCTCCAGCCGCATCACACCGCCGGTCGGATTGTTGGGGTACGGCAGCACCAGAAACTTGGTTTTTGGCGTGATTGCCGCCTTTAACTCCTCCGGCGTCAGGCGAAAATGATTTTCCGCCTTGGTCACGATCGGCACGGGAACGCCGCCGGCCAGCTGCGTCAGCGGCCGATAACAAACAAAACTCGGTTCCGGGATCAGCACCTCATCGCCCGGCGCAAGCACCGCGCGAAAAGCAAGGTCGATCGCCTCACTGCCGCCCACGGTCACCGTAATCTGCGACATAGGATCGTAACAAAGCCCAAACCGACGGTTTAAATAGGTACTGATCTCACCGCGCAGTTCCTTGAGTCCGGCGTTTGAAGTATAATAGGTTCTTCCTTTTTCCAAAGAATAGATTCCCTCGTCGCGGATGTGCCACGGCGTCACAAAGTCCGGCTCGCCGACGCCCAAGGAAATCGCGTCCTTCATCTCTGCCGCAATATCAAAAAAACGGCGGATTCCCGACGGCGGAATATCCCGTACCACCGGGTTTAACAAACGCTTCATGTCCATGCTCATAGAGAAATAACCTCTCTTTCGTCCTTAGAGGGCGGCATGCAGATAACACCATCGTACTTATAACGCTTGAGTACAAAGTGGGTAGCGGTTCCGACAACGGATTCCATCGGTGCCAGGCGCTCCGACACAAAGCGCGAAACCTCCTGAATGTTCCTTCCCTCCACTGTGATGCCAAAATCATAGCTGCCGCTCATCAGGTTAATGGCCTTTACCTCAGGGTACTGATAAATCCGCTCCGCAATCCGGTCAAAGCCGCGGTCGCGCTGCGGCGTCACCCGAAGTTCGATATAAGCGGTCACCACGTCGGTGCCGTTCGCCTTATCCCAGTTGATCCGCGCGCCGTAGCCTAAGATGACATTGGTTTTTTCCAGATTGTCGATGATCTCGGCGAGCTCCTGCGTGGTCATATCCAGCATGGTCGCCATCTGTTCCAGGGAATTACGGCAGTCCTGATGCAGCAGATCCAGGACGCGGTTTTCTTTTTCTTGATAACTCTGCATAGCCAATTTCTCCTTTTTTAACTATTTTTCAAGCATTTCTTTAAAGAAGAGTGCTTTTCGGTCGGACATGCCGGGCAGATGCTCATGCCCGAAATCCGGATAGATTACCATGTCTTTCGGCGCGGTAATCTTATTATAAATTGCAAACTGCGTGGACGCAGGGCAAACATTGTCCATCAGGCCGCAGCCAAACAGCATCTTTGCCTTGATCCGATCTGCCAGGTGCTGCAAATCGATGTACCCAAGCTTTTCAAAAATCGCGTCCTCGCGCGCGTGGGTCGGATCAAAGTTCCGAAAGTATTCTTTTAATTCCGAATAAGCGCGCTCTGCCAAATCCATCTCCCATACACGCTTATAGTCACTCAAAAACGGGTAATCCGGGGACGCCATTTTTAAGGTCGGGGTCAGTGCCGCGCAGGCGACTGTCAATGCGCCGCCCTGCGAACCGCCGGAGGCGCCGACGCGGTTTTCGTCAACATCGTCCATCGCCATAACCAATTTTGCCAGCAGCGCGGTATCCAGATAAATCTGGCGGAAGAACAAATTGTCCGGATCCGGATCGTCCAGGCCGCGGATAATGTGACCCTTATAAGTATTACCCTCTACCGGGTTTTTATCGATTGAAGTACCGCCCTGGCCGCGCACATCCATAAAGGCTACCACAAAGCCTTCGCATACCTCGCTCAGCATCGTTGTCCAGTCACCGCTCGCGCCGGTGTAACCGTGAAAGTGCAAAAGCGCCGGCGCTCTGCCCTCGATTTTCGCGGGCTTTGCAAGCTTTGCATGCACTCTGCCGCCGCGCGTTCCGTCATAATACATATCGTAGCATACCGCGTTCGGCACCTGAAAATCGCTGAGTACCAGTTCTAAGTTCGGATCTACCGCCTCCATTTCAGCAAGTGCGCGATCCCAGTACGCGTCAAAATCAGCCGGCTTCGGATTTCTGCCCTGGTATGTTTTTAATTCCTCTAAGGGCATATCAATCAATGGCATAAAAATTTCCCCCTCATTCTTCTTTCGTGTTGCATGTTAGATATATCATATCACAGTTTTGCAAAATGGCAAGAGCTTTTTTCCTTTTTGCGCTCTTTTTCCCATTTTGCACAAAAAGAGGACTGCAAAAAGTAACTTTTCACAGTCCTTTTTTTCGTCTACGCCCTCTCGTCCTTATGCGTCACGTAAAAGGTAATGACTTCTTCTAGTATTTCGTCCCTCTCCAGCTTGCGGATCAGGTTTCTTGCACCCTGATACGAAGTGATATAGGAGGGATCGCCGGACAGAATATATCCAACGATCTGGTTGATGGGGTTATAGCCCTTTTCCACCAGAGCATCATGCACCTTTAAAAGAATCTCACGCGGTTCCATGGGGCGCTCGGTTTTTACGTCAAACTTCATGGTATTCATCATATCGTTGTGTTCCATTCTGACCATCCTTTCTTCTATTTCACAAAGCCGTAGCTCAGCGGAGTTCTGCGTGCAGCTTTTCCTTTAATTCCGCTAAGATCTTGTCCATCACCTGGTTGACCTCACCGTCTGTCAGGGTGCGGTCGTCCGCGCGGAAGGTTAAGGAATACGCGATGCTCTTCTTTCCTTCTCCGACCTGCTCGCCCTCATAGACGTCAAACAGGGCATACTCTCTTAAGATGTCGCCCTTATGCGCCTCAATCACTCCGGCGATCTCGCCGACATTGACTTCTTTATCCAGAATCAGCGCAATATCGCGGCCGGTTGCCGGGAACTTTGGCAGTGCCTGATAATGTCTGTCATCGGTTGCAAACTCCAGCAGGGTGGGAAAATCCAGAACCGCACAGTAAACCTCGGTACCGATTTTAAAGTTGGCCGCCGCCTGCGGATGCACCTGACCTAAGATACCGAATTTTTTGCCCTTCATCCATACCGTCGCACACCGTCCCGGATGGAACGAAGGATCCTCCGTCTCCGGCTTGAAGGTGTATTTTTCGATGCCGGCCGCCTCCAGCAGCTGCTCAATGATCCCCTTTAAGTCATAAAAATCGTATTCGCCGTACATGCCGATCGCAATCTGCTGTTTTTCCTCCGGCAGCTGCTCGCCCTCACGGGGAATATACACCGTGCCGAGTTCATAGATGCCGGCCTTGGGATTACGGCGGTTATAGTTAATCCGCAGCGTTTTAAGCACCGAGGACAGCATATCGGTACGCATCACACTGTTCTCCTCGCCCAGCGGATTGGAAATCCGAATCATATCACGTCTGGCGTCCTCTTTTTCCATCCGCAAAAGGTCATATTCCTTCGGGTCGATGAACGAAAACGTCACCGTCTCATAAAGGCCGGAGGCTGTCAGGCGGCTGCGCACCGTGTCCTCCAAAAGCTGTTTGCGGTTTCTGCCGCCGACGCTGACCGCGCCGCGCATCATGGTTGACGGAATCTTCTCGTATCCGTAGATCCGCGCAACTTCCTCCGCCACGTCTGCCATACCCTCGACATCGGCACGGAAGGACGGAATGTATACCTTGCCGTCCGCAACACGGAATTCCAGACGGTTTAAAATCTCAACCATTTCCTCTTCCGGGACGGAAAGGCCCAAAAAGCGATTCATCTTCTCCGGTTCAAAGGGAAGAACGTGCGGTTCCTTCTTCACGGGATAAAGGTCGATCATACCGCTGACAACTTCACCGGCGCCCATATCCGCCATCAGCTGGCAGGCACGGTTAATCGCCGGGAGACAGTTCTCACTGTCAAGTCCCTTTTCAAACAATGCGGACGCATCGGTACGCATGCCCAGCGCCTTGGCGCCGCGCCGCACCGCAACCGCCTGAAAGGTCGCGGACTCAAACAGAACCTCGGTCGTGTCGTCGGTCACCTCGGAATTGGCACCGCCCATCACGCCGGCAACGCCGATCGCACGTTTCGTATCGCTGATGGCAATCATCGCCGCGTTTAATGTTCTCGGCTGATCGTCCAGCGTCTCCAGCTGCTCGCCCTCTTTGGCGTTGCGCACGATAATCTTGCGGCCCTCCACATGGTTTAAGTCATAAGCATGCATGGGCTGGCCGTATTCCAGCATTACATAGTTGGTGACATCCACCACGTTATTGATGGCACGGATTCCGCAGGCCTTCAGCCGCTTTTGCATCCATTCCGGCGAGGGGCCGATCTTGACATTCTTTACAACACGGCCGACAAAACGGGAGCAAAGCTCCGGGTTTTCGATTGCGACCTCGGCATAGTCATGCACGTCGCCGCCGCATTCCTTAACGGTAACCTCCGGAATCCGAAACGGACGGTCAAAGGTTGCCGCCGTCTCTCTGGCAAGGCCGATGATGCTCATGCAGTCCGGCCGGTTCGACGTAATCTCAAATTCCACAACGCTCTCATTAAGACCCAGTACTTCGGTAATATCGGCACCGACCGGCGTGTCACTTGGCAGAACCAAAATACCGGTCGCACGCTCTTCCGAGATGCCGAGTTCATCGGTCGAACACATCATGCCGTTGCTCATCACGCCGCGCAGCTTACCGCGGGTAATCTTGATGCCGCCGGGCAGCGTGCTCTTATGCTTTGCCACGGGAATGATTGCGCCCTCAACCACATTCGGCGCGCCGGTTACGATCTGCACCGGCTCATCTTCGCCGAGGTCGACCTGGCATACCACCAGTTTATCCGCGTCGGGATGCGGCTCAATCTTCAAAATCTTACCGGTTACGACATTTTTAATTTCTTTCGCGGGGTTTTCGATCCCCTCTACAATAGAACCGGACATCGTCATTTTATGTGCATAGGTCTTATCGTCGATGCCGTCTGTATTCATATAATCTTTTAACCACGACAATGGCAGCTTCATACTCTATTTCACCCTTTCCTTTTTGTATCCGCTAAAACTGCTTTAAAAACCGGACGTCATTTTCAAAGAACATCCGCATATCATCCACGTCATAGCGGAACATTGCGACACGCTCCAGTCCGATACCAAACGCAAAGCCGGAATATTCTTCCGGATCAATGCCGCAGTTTTTAAGGACTCTCGGATGCACCATACCGCAGCCCAAAATCTCAATCCAGCCTTCGCCCTTGCAGACACGGCAGCCCTCGCCGCCGCAGTTAAAGCAGGAGATGTCCACCTCGGCGCTCGGTTCGGTAAACGGGAAGTGATGCGGACGGAAACGCAGGCGCGTTTCCTCGCCGTAGAGCTTTTTGACAAAAATCTCCAATGTACCCTTTAAGTCCGCCATGGTGATTCCCTTATCCACGACCAGACCCTCTACCTGATGGAACACCGGCGAATGGGTTGCGTCCACCGCATCGCTGCGGTATACCCGTCCGGGTGCGATAATCCGGATCGGCGGCTTTTGGTTTTCCATGGTGCGCACCTGCACCGGCGAAGTCTGCGACCGCAGAACCAGGTTTTCATTGATATAAAAGGTGTCCTGGGTATCGCGCGCAGGATGATCCTTGGGGATATTGAGCGCCTCAAAGTTATAGTAATCCAGTTCTACCTCAGGTCCTTCCGCAATGGTAAATCCCATGCCGATAAAAATGTCTTTTAAATCGTCCAGCACGGTAAGGAGCGGATGCTTGCCGCCCTCTGCGGTGCGGCGCCCCGGCATGGTAACGTCAAGGCGTTCACGCTTCATTTTTGCGTTTTGCACCTCGGCCTCCAGTGCGCTCTTTTTTTCCTCCAGCGCCTGTTCAATCCGGCTGCGCACCTCATTGGCAAGCTGGCCGATGACCGGGCGTTCCTCCGGGGACAGCTTGCCCATCCCTTTCATGACAGCGGTAAGCTCACCCTTTTTTCCGAGAAACTGAATCCGAAGTTCCTCCAGCTTTTCCAATTTATTCGCCCGGCGAAGCGCTTCTGCGGCCGCACCGGATATTGCTTTTAACTGTTCTTTCATCATTTGAACCCTCCATCCGGCAAAGGCCGGTTTCATCATTTGGATTTATCATAACACAAATTTTAGAATATGACAAGGGATATTCAAGAAAAAAGCACGCCGGGCGTTCGACTTTTTTCGTTTCTTTTGCC
>CAVGTH010000044.1:0-7929 GCA_963632045.1 Roseburia faecis
TTTGTGAACTTTGTGGTGCAACATACGGTGAAGATGAAATTTGATATACTCTGTATGAAATTATAAAGTAAACACGCATATCACGAAAGTGATATGCGTGTTTTGTCTTACGGCCTGCATATGGCGGAAGTTTTTTATCCATGCATCATACAGACCTTTTCATAGCGTTTTATTGCGAAAACTGCATCCTAAAAGCGTGCATTCCTATACAGCGCGGTTAACCTTGCCGGATCTAAGACATCTGGTGCAAGCATACACTTTTTTAGGGGTACCGTCAACAATTGCTCTAACCCGTCTGATGTTGGGCTTCCAAGCTTTGTTGGCCCGTCTGTGAGAGTGAGAAACCTTAATACCAAAGGTAACGCCCTTGCCGCAAACTTCACATTTTGCCATATAGATACACCTCCTTAACAGTGCAAAACTAAATTCAACTCGAACTATTATACCAGAAACTTGTCAAGATTGCAAGTGTTTTTTGAAAAAATAATCGAAAATTTTTAAGGCGCCGGCGCCGCGTGAAAACTTGTGAAAATTTCCGCGGATATCCCTTGCAAAAGACGGGTATTCATAGTATAATGGGGATGATAAAATAGATGGGATGTAGCGATAGCGCATACATAAAAAGAGGTGTCATACTATGGAAAACTTCAGCGTAGAACTGAATAAAGTTGTAAGTGAGATGAAGCTGGAGAAGCTCTATTACCCGGAACGTGAAATTCTGATCGAAACGGCAGATTTAAATCGTCCCGGATTGCAGCTTACCGGTTTTTTTGATTATTTTGATCCGATGCGGATTCAGGTTTTTGGTATGGTAGAAAATACCTACCTTGCAACGCTGACCTCCGAGGAGCGGTATCAGTGTTTAAAGCACTTGTTTGAAAAGCATGTCACCGCGGTGGTGCTGACAAGAAACGGCAACGCCTCGCCGGAGATGATGATGCTGGCGCAGGAATTTGATATTCCCGTTTTGCGTTCGCCGCATTCAACCTCTTATTTTACCAGTACGCTCAATGCATACCTCAACGTAGAACTCGCGCCGAGAATCACCCGGCACGGGGTTTTGGTTGAGGTCTACGGCCAGGGCGTTTTGATTATGGGCGACAGCGGCGTGGGAAAGAGCGAGGCCGCCGTGGAACTGATTAAGCGCGGACACCGTCTGGTTGCCGACGACGCGGTAGAGATCAAAAAGGTATCGTCAAAATCCCTGGTTGGCTTTTCGCCGGACATTATACGGCACTTTATTGAGATCCGCGGTATCGGGATTGTTGACGTAAAAAACATCTTTGGTATGGGCGCCGTAAAGGAGTCGGAAAAGATCGATCTGATTATTCATCTGGAGGCCTGGGAACACGGAAAGCAGTATGACCGTTTGGGATTGGTCGACGAGTACACCAATATTTTGGGACTTGATATTCCGTCTTTGACGATTCCGGTACGGCCGGGACGGAATCTTGCCGTGATTTTTGAGGTTGCCGCGATGAATAACCGCCAGAAGAAGCTGGGCTATAATGCCGCGGAGGAATTAAACCGCAGAATTTCGGAGCATGTCGGCGGTGCGTTCGGCGCAAACGGCTGAGAAAAGCCGCGAAAAGCGCGCGGCGAACGAGCAGATATTATAGGGAAAGCAAGGAAAAGAGGAAAGCTTACATGAAAATATTGACAGATACGCATACCCACACAAATTGCAGCGATCACGCTTTTAGCACCGTGGCGGAAAATCTGGCGATGGCAAAGCGGCGCGGCCTGGATTTAATCTGTATGACAGACCATGCGCCGGCGATTCCGGATGCGCCGCACATATGGCATTTCAGTACCATGCACGATTTGCCGAAGGAGGTTGACGGCGTACGGCTGCTGAAGGGAATCGAGGCCAACGTTTTGGATGATGAGGGGCATTTGGATGTTCCAAGGTCCGTGCAGGAGAGGGCGGATATGATGATTGCGTCCATGCACACGCCGTGCTATCACAGCACATCGAAGGAGGCACATACCGCCGCCTGGCTGAACGTAATTCAAAATCCGTATGTTACCATATTGGGGCATACCGGGGATCAGCGGTTCGATTTTGACCACGAGACGGTCATTGCCGCGGCAAAGAAAGCCAATAAATGTATTGAGATTAACAACCATTCCTTTGAGGCGCGCGGGGGCAGCCGCGAGAACTGCCGCGATATTGCGCTGATCTGCAAAAAGCTGGGCGCAAAAATCGTTGTCAGTTCGGACGCGCACAACTGTTATCAGATCGGTATATTCGACCACGCGATCGCCATGCTGGAGGAAATCGATTTTCCGGAGGAATTGATTATGAATGTAAACGGGGCGCGGTTTCTTGCCTTTTTAAAGGAATTTCATAGCAGGGAGGCGGCCAGATGATTGCAGATACAGTGGTACGCCTGGTCTCTGAAATTGTCGGACCCTGCATGGTAAAGGTAGGAGAGCCGATGAGCAAGCATACGACCTTTCGGGCAGGCGGCAATGCCGATTTGTGGATTGAACCGTCAGAGACCGGCGAGATCCGCGCGGTGTGCAAGCTGCTGCGACAGCTTAAGATTCCCTATATGTTTTTAGGGAACGGTTCTAACGTGCTGGTGGGAGACCGCGGCATCCGCGGCGCCGTAATCAGCCTTGGCAATGCCTATGCCGCCTGTACGGCAGAGGGGAACACGATCAGCGCGCAGGCAGGGATTAAACTGTCAAGACTTGCAAGCTATGCCCTCGGAAACGCACTGACCGGACTGGAGTTTGCCGCCGGGATTCCGGGGACGCTGGGCGGCGCTTTATATATGAATGCCGGCGCCTATGACGGAGAGATGAAACAAATCGTAAGCAGCGTGCAGTACCTGGACGAGAAGAACACGGTACAGACGCTTGAAGCAAAAGATTTGGAATTTGGTTATCGGCAGAGTGTTTTTATGCACCATCCGGATTGGGTGATTTTAGGGGCGACCGTGACGCTCTGCGAGGGAGATGCAGCGCAAATCCGCGCAAAGATGGACGATTTGGCAAAACGGCGGAAAGAAAAGCAGCCGCTGCAGTTTCCGAGCGCAGGGAGCACCTTCCGCCGCCCGGAGGGGTATTTTGCCGGTAAGCTGATTCAGGACGCCGGGCTGATGGGACTGCGCGTCGGCGGCGCGTCCGTTTCTACCAAGCATGCCGGGTTTATTGTGAACGACCAAAACGCGACTGCGGCGGAAATCCGTACCCTGATCGAGACAGTACAAAATAAGGTGGAAGAAAAATTCGGTGTACGCCTTATGCCGGAGGTTCGGTTTTTAGGGGAATTTTAAATCGGAAGTGCGTTACCAAAGAGGTGAGAAGTTATGAAATTCATTATCATTACCGGGATGAGCGGCGCCGGAAAATCCCAGGTGGTAAAGGCGCTGGAGGATTTGGGCTGCTACTGCGTGGACAATATGCCGCCGGAGTTGATTCCCAAATTTGCCGAGATTTATCATCGGTCGGCCAAGCCGCAGGATATGGCGGCCTTGGTTTGCGATATCCGGGGCGGCGATTTGTTTCGGGAACTGGACGCAAATTTAGACCAGCTTTCAGAACTTGGCTATGATTATGAGATTTTGTTTTTAGAGGCGAGTGAGGAAGTCCTCTTAAAACGCTATAAAGAGACAAGACGGGAGCATCCACTCTCGGTCGGCGGCCGGATTTTAGACGGCGTCCGCCGCGAACGGACGCTTTTAAATGACATTCGCAAACGGGCAACGCATATTGTGGACACCTCCAGAATGTCCACGGCGCAGCTGAAGGCGCACATTGCCTCGATTTACGGCGGCGCGAGGGATTTTTCTATGACTATCCATGTCGTGTCCTTTGGGTTTAAATATGGGATCCCCTTGGATGCGGATCTGGTTTTTGACGTACGCTTTTTGCCAAATCCCTTTTATATCCCCGAACTTCGGGAGCATACGGGGCTGGAAACCTGCGTGCGCGATTACGTGATGGACTACGCGCAAAGCCGGGAGTTTGTGAAAAAGCTGGTCGATATGATGGAATATTTGATTCCGCATTATGAAAAAGAAGGAAAGGCGCAGCTGGTAATCGGAATCGGCTGTACCGGAGGACACCACCGCAGCGTGACTATTGCCGAAGAACTTCATAAGCAGCTTTTGCGCAGCGGACACCATGTTTTGGCGTCGCATCGTGATATTCAAAAGGGAATCTGACGGAGACAAAAAGGGTGGATATGATGAAGGAAACAAACAGATCCGATCATCCGAAAATTGTTGCAATCGGCGGCGGAACCGGGCTTTCGACCATGCTGCGCGGTCTGAAAAGCTATACCGACAATATTACGGCGGTTGTCAGCGTTGCCGATGACGGCGGCGGCAGCGGCATGCTGCGCCGGGATTTACATATGCTGCCGCCGGGGGATATCCGAAACTGTATCTTGGCGCTGGCAAAGACCGAGCCGGTGATGGAACGGCTGCTGCAATGCCGGTTCCGTCAGGGTTCGCTGTGCGGCCAGAATTTCGGCAACCTGTTTTTGGCCGCCATGAATGAGATTTTTGACGGCGACTTTGTCAAAGCGGTGCAGAACGTCAATGAGGTTTTAAGGGTGCAGGGCGAGGTGCTTCCGGTGACAGCGACCGATATCGAGTTGGCGGCGGAACTGGAAGGCGGCGAACAGGTGATCGGCGAATCAACCATCGGACACAGCGCAAGTAATGAAAACCGGATCAGGCGGATCTGGCTGCAGCACAAAAATCCGATGCATCAGGAGCCGATTACCATGATTCCGGAGGTCGCGGAGGCGATCGCGAAGGCGGATCTTATTACTTTAGGCCCCGGCAGTCTCTATACCAGTATATTGCCAAATCTTGTGGTTCCGGGCGTGGCCTCCGCGATCCGGGATTCGCACGCACCGGTTTTATACATTAACAATATTATGACGCAGCCCGGCGAGACGGACGGCTATACCGCCTTTGACCATGTACAGGCGATTTTGGATCACACCGGCGCGGACTTTTTGGACTATTGTATTGTCAATCAGCAGCCGATCAACACGCCGCTGCTTTCCAAATATATGGAGCAGGACGCCGAGGCGGTCATCCTGGATGAAGAACGCTTTGCAAAAACCGGGATCAAGTGGATTAAGCGGGATTTGGTGGGTATTTACCAAAACCGCTATATCCGGCATGATGTGGAGGTGCTGGCCGATACGATCTTTGATGTTCTTCGTTATGCGCGGCAGCACGATCGGGATCTTGTCAGCGAGGAGGGCGTTCGTCTGTACCATCCGACCCGAAGAAAAAACAAGGAAAACAGGAAATGAGGGATTGCGATGAAATCATTTTCTCAGTTAACCAAGGAAGAACTTTTTAAACAGGAGAATCAGCATCGCTGCTGCGACCGTGCCGAGCTTGCCGGAATGTTGTTGTTCGGCGCGGCGCTCTCGGAACACGCGGTGCGTTTTGTGACAGAAAATCAGGATGTTTTGGGCAGCTTTGCGAATCTTTGCCGCACCATGGGAATGGAGGCAAGGGCGGCGCAAAGCAGCGAAAACAGTACGCGCTACATTGCGGAAATCAGCGATGCCACGGCGATTTTGCAGCTGCTTTACGATCTGCATCTTACGGATCCGTCGAATGGAATGATACGCTACCGCATCGCAAAGGAACTTACGGAAAACGATTGCTGCCGCCGCGCGTTTTGCAAGGGCGCATTTTTGGGCGGCGGTACGGTGATTGACCCCAAAAAGAATTATAACCTGGAATTTGTCACGCCGTACCTTGGACTCGGCCGGGACATGCAGCGGCTGCTTGACGATATCGGTTTTTCGTTTAAGGTGGCCGGGCGGCAGTCGAAATATGTGTTATATTTAAAAAACAGTGAAAGTATTTCAGACTTTTTAAGCTATATCGGCGCGTTTAAGGCGCAGATGGAACTTTTAAATATTAAGATCGAAAAGGAAATCCGTAACGACTTTAACCGAACTGCAAACAGTGAGACGGCCAATCTCGAAAAGACCATCAACGCGTCCGTCCGACAGGTGCGCGCCATTGAAGAAATTCAAAAAACCGTTGGCTTAGATCAGCTGCCGGAGGATCTCAGAGAGATTGCAAAGCTGCGGCTGGCGCATAAGGAGATGAGCCTGAGTGAGTTGGGGGCGCTGATGAATCCGCCGCTGACAAAGTCAGGCGTGAATCATCGGCTGAAAAAACTGATGCAGTTATAGAAAGATCCGGAAAGGGGATGATGGCTTGGCTTTTGCACATTTGCACACCCATACGGCGTATAGCCTGCTTGACGGCGAGGGGACAATCAAGAAACTGGTTGACCGCGCAAAGGCGCTGGGACAGACTGCCCTTGCCATCACCGACCACGGGAATATGTACGGCGTCATTGATTTTTATGAATACGCCAAATCCCAGGGGATTCATCCGATTCTGGGCTGTGAGGTCTATGTGGCGGCAAGGAGCCGTTATGACAAGGTGCACGAGTATGACGCACAGAGTTATCATTTGATTCTGCTTGCCGAGAACGACGAGGGCTATCATAACCTGATGAAGCTGGTGTCGCTCGGCTTTATTGAGGGCTTTTATTATAAACCGCGGATTGATATGGAACTTTTGCGCCGTTACAGCGGCGGACTGATCGCGCTCAGCGCCTGTATGGCAGGGGTTTTGTCGCGCAACATCTTAAACGATAACTATGCGGAGGCAAAGCGCCGCGCGGAAGAATTTTTAACCATCTTTGACCGGGATCATTTTTATATCGAATTACAGGATCACGGCATCTTAGAGCAGCAAAAGATCAACCGCGGCTTAATTACGCTTTCTAAGGAACTTTCGATCTCCTTGGTTGCGACCAACGATATCCATTATGTCCGCCGTGAGGACGCGGTGTATCAGGACGTTTTAATGTGTATCCAGATGGGAAAAACCGTGTCCGACACCGACCGTATGAAGATGGCGACCGACCAGCTTTATCTGAAATCGGAGGAAGAGATGCTTTCGCTGTTTCCGCAGTTTCCGGAGGCGATTGCCAACACGCAAAAGATTGCGGATCGCTGCCGGGTGGACATTACGTTCGGCAAGCTGCATCTTCCCAAATTCGATGTGCCGGACGGCATGACTGCGGCGGCATATCTGCGGCACCTGACCGCTGCCGGCATGGCAGAGCGTTATCCAAATGATGACGGGTCGGTGCAAAAAAGACTGGACTATGAGCTTGGCATTATTGAGCAGATGGGCTATGTGGACTACTTTTTAATCGTCTGGGACTTTATCCGTTACGCACGCGAAAACGGAATCATGGTCGGCCCCGGCCGCGGCAGCGCAGCCGGAAGTGTGGTTTCTTACTGTCTGCACATTACCAATGTAGACCCGATCCGCTACGGTCTGATCTTTGAGCGGTTTTTAAATCCGGAGCGCGTCAGTATGCCGGATATTGATATTGACTTTTGTTATGAACGCCGCGGCGAGGTGATTGACTATGTCAACCGCAAGTACGGCACCGAGCAGGTTTGCCAGATTGTCACCTTTGGCACCATGGCGGCGCGGCTCGCGGTACGGGACGTCGGACGGGTGTTGGATATCCCGTACGGCGTTGTGGATCAGGTGGCAAAGCAGATCCCGATGGAACTGAAAATGACCATCGAGAAGGCACTGGTCGTCAACGAAAAACTGACCGAAATGTATCAGAGCGACCCGGAAATCAAGCGCCTGATCGACACGGCCAAGGAACTGGAGGGGCTGCCGCGGCATACCTCAACCCACGCGGCCGGCGTTGTCATTACCGAAAAGCCGGTGCTGAACTATGTGCCGCTGCAAAAAAACGATGACGTCATCACCACCCAGTTTACCATGACGACCATCGAGCGGCTGGGTCTTTTAAAGATGGACTTTCTGGGGCTGCGCACCCTGACCGTAATCCGTGATACGCTGGCGCATATCAAGGCGCAGACCGGCGAGG
>CAVGTH010000044.1:7939-14259 GCA_963632045.1 Roseburia faecis
TTTGCGATCCGAAAACCTATGCGATGATTTCGGCCGGCGAGACGGACGGCGTTTTTCAGTTAGAAAGCGGCGGCATGAAGCAGTTTATGAAAGAACTTCAGCCGGAAAATCTGGAGGATATTATCGCCGGGATATCCCTGTACCGGCCGGGACCGATGGACTCGATCCCCACCTATGTGGCAAATAAGAAAAACGCGGCGAACATTCGTTATCTGCATCCCATGCTGGAGCATATTTTAAATGTGACCTACGGCTGCATCGTCTATCAGGAGCAGGTTATGCAGATCGTGCGTGAGATGGGCGGATATTCGCTGGGGCGTGCGGATCTGGTGCGCCGTGCCATGTCAAAAAAGAAAGCCGATGTCATGGAAAAGGAGCGGCATAACTTTATCTACGGCACCGAAGAGGACGGACAGATCGTGGACGGTGCGGTGCGCCGCGGCGTGGACGAATCGGTCGCAGCGGCGATCTTTGACGAGATGATGGATTTTGCCTCTTACGCATTTAATAAGTCTCACGCTGCGGCATACGCCGTGGTGGCGTACCAGACGGCATGGCTGAAATGCCACTATCCCGTTGCATTTTTTGCGGCACTTTTGACCTCGCTGATGGAGCATACCGAGAAGGTGACGCAGTATATTGAAATGCTGAAGGGCAAGGGCATCCGCGTTCTTCCGCCGGATATTAACCGCAGCGTGCGGCAGTTTTCGGTCGAGGACGGAAAAATCCGTTTCGGCATGGCGGCGGTTAAGAACGTCGGCGGCGCCGTAGTGGATGAGATTGTGACGGAACGCAGCGCCGGCGGCGCGTTCACCGGCTTTCGGGATTTTTGCGTCCGTATGGCCGGGAGAAAACTCAACAAACGCGCGCTCGAAAACCTGATTCGCAGCGGTGCGTTTGACTGCCTGGGGCTAAAACGCGCGGTGCTGCTGCGCGTGTATGAACGGGTTTTGGATGACGCGGTGCATCAGCAAAAAATGGTGATGCCGGGGCAGATTGATATGTTTTCGATGATGGATCAGCCCGTTTTGGCGGTTGATGATTTTGAGGACGTGCCGGAGTTTGACGAAAGAGAAATTCTGGCAATGGAAAAGGATAGCATCGGGGTCTATGTTTCCGGGCATCCCTTAGACGGCTGCCGCGAGCAGGTTCTTCGGTGTGCCGGGGCGCAGATCCGCGATATCGCAGAAAATGAAAACGGCCGCTTTTTCGGCGGCATGAAGGTAAAGCTTGCCGGTATCATCACCCGTGCACGCAATCAGCTTACCAAAAAAGGGGAGATGATGCGCTATCTCGTGCTGGAGGATTTGAGCGGCTCAATGGAGGTTCTGGTTTTTCCGAGCCTTCTTCGGAAGTTTGATCCGCTTTTGCAGCCGGATCGGATTGTCTTGGCTGAGGGAAACCTGGATATTGGCGATGACGCGCCGCCCAAGCTGCGCCTGGAGCAGGTCTGCCTGCTTGAGGACGCGGCAAAGGAGATTAGCGGGACACAAAAGCTGTATTTAAAAATAGAAGAAAACACGCCGCAGCAGATGACAGGCATCAAAGAGATTCTGCGCGGATTTCACGGGGATATCCCGGTGTATCTCTACGATGCCGCCAAAAAGGAGACCATGGCGGCGCCAAAGAGCCTTTGGATATCCAAAAACGAAACGCTGTTTTTAAAACTGCGCGCCTTGCTTGGCGAGGAAAATGTCAAAATGATTGAAAAAAGGTAATGAAATTTTTCGCCGATTTTATATTGCTTTTTGTGATCGGGGTTTTGACATCGCAGCGGAGGAATGAGTATGAAAGAAAAGTTGCTGGAGATACTGGAATTAAAGAGGGGCGAATACCTCTCCGGTGAGGAGCTTGCAAAACGGCTCCAAATTTCGCGTGCCGGAATCTGGAAACAGATTCAGTCGCTTCGGGAGGACGGGTACCAAATTCTGGCGGTCAGAAACCGCGGCTATTGTTTGGAAAACGATAACAACCGGCTGTCTCTGGCCGGGATGCTGCCCTATTTAAAGGATCCGCAGCAAAAAGACCGCATCACAGTACATGCAACCGTGGATTCGACCAATCATATCTTAAAGCGGATGGCGCTGGACGGCGCAAAGGATCATACGGTGGTGCTTGCCGATGCGCAGACGGCCGGCCGCGGACGGCTGGGCAGAAGTTTTTATTCGCCGCCGGGCGGCGGTATCTATTTCAGCCTGCTGCTGCGCCCGACGGTGCCGACCGATCGGGTTGTGGCAATCACGGCGGCCGCGTCGGTGGCTGCTGCACGCGCGGTTTTCGCGGTGACAGGGCGGTACCCCGACATTAAATGGGTCAATGATCTGTACCTGGACGGCAAGAAAATCTGCGGCATTTTGACCGAGGCAATCAGCAACTTTGAGACGGGTACGGTGGACGCCATCGTGGTGGGAATCGGAATCAATTGCCACACGGCGTTTCCGGAGGAACTTAAAGAAATCGCCGGGAATCTGGACAGCGGACACGTGCTGCCGAATCTGCGCAACCACCTGGCGGCGGAACTTGTCAATCAAACCGCGGATTTGGAGCAGCTGCTGCAAAGCCGCAGCTATCTGCCGGAGTACCGCGCACATTCGATGGTGCTCTCAAAGCCCGTAACGCTCCCTCAGGAGCCGGGAAGCCGCTATATCGCCGAGCAAATCGGCGAGGACGGCGAACTGGTTCTGCGCGGTGCATCGGGTGAGAAACGTGTTTTGCGCAGCGGCGAAATCAGTCTCAGACTGATTGAAAATTTTGAGGTTGACAAACCGAAACAGCCGTGATACCATGAAAGAAAGAGGCGTATGAAAGGAGCAGTGTTTTATGATCGGACGATGGATGAAAGACAGAACGCGGATGTGCCCCTGCAAAAAAAGCAGAGAATCCGCAGCAGTGTGGAAGGTATTTAGCCTGATCGGCATGGCGTTCTCGGTCGCTTTTGCGATCCTTGCACTGATATTAAAGAGAAAGAACGATGTCTATATGAAGGCGCTGATTGATTTGAGCGATCAGCTCCCGGAGGAAGAGGACGATGCCGACAGCCGCAGCGAGTGGCAAAGCGCGCATGCGCCTGCCAATCAGAGGACAGTGGAGGAGAGACTGTCTGAGCAGCGTCTGCATGAGGAGTAGCGTAGGTATCATTTGACAGAGAAAGAGGGGAAAACCTTGATGAATGTGGAACAAAGCACAATGCTTGCGTGCAAGCATTGCGGTGCAATCAGCCGGGAATGGCGGACGCATTGTGACCTTTGCGGTGCGGCGCTGCGGCAGGATATGCTGCTGCCAACGCCCCGGCCGCTGACAGACCGTGAGGCGGAACGAATCCAAAACAGGTCTCCGCTGCGTGAAATCGGTACCATGTCGTCCGCCGCGCCGCGGCATCACCAAACCGGCGCAGGATATAGTCAAAAGAAATCCGCTGTAAAGGCGCTGCTTGCGCTTTTTTTCGGGATCGCGGCGGTGATCGCCACGGCGTTTTCGGCATCGGCAATCAGCTTGCCGTGCGGCGTGGTCGCCCTGGTCCTGGGCATCGTTGCGCTTTCTAAAAAAGAAGGCGCAGGGCTTGCCGCTGCCGTGGGAATCGGCCTTGGCGCATATGTCCTTTTGGTCAGCGGCTTTTGGACGTTTTACTCTCTTTTCTATCTGTTTTAGGGACTTAACATGATTTAGAAACAGTATGAACTTTTGCAAAATGACTTTATTTTGCAAAAGTTCTTTTTTTTGCAAAAAAAGGCTTGACAAAAACACATGAAGGTGCTAACATGTGAATAGATATTCATATGAGAGGATGTTTTGTATGAGAGAAAACAACGAAAACGGCACCGGTCTGTTTTTGACGCTGCGCGACGATATTGTGGAGCGGGTTTATGAACAGATGCCGCCGGATGAGATTTTGTATGATCTGGCAGAACTGTATAAGGTGTTTGGGGATTCCACCCGGATTAAGATTTTATATGTTTTGATGGAGACCGAACTTTGCGTCGGCGACCTGGCGCAGCTGCTCGGCGTCAGTCAAAACGCGGTATCGCACCAGCTGAGAGTGCTGAAAAATAATAAATTGGTAAAATTCCGCCGCGAGGGGAAAATTATTTATTATTCGCTGTCTGACGATCATGTAAGGCGGATCATCAGTCAGGGTATGGATCATGTCAAGGAATAAAATTTTAAAATAGATTGCAGAAAGGATGATTGGTTATGAAAAAGGTATTTCGTCTGGAGGATTTGGACTGTGCAAACTGCGCCATGAAGATGGAGGACGCGATCCGCAAAATTGACGGCGTTGAAGAGGTCAGCATCAGCTTTATGCAGCAAAAAATGACGCTGAGCGCCGAGGATCAGGCCTTTGATGATATTTTGAAAAAGGCGGTAAAGGCTTGCCGGAAGATTGAACCGGACTGCCGTATTTTGGTTTAGGTCAAACCCGATATTGCTTTTAAGGGTTAAAAGGAGAGGATCAGAATGAGCAGAAAACTGAAAAAAAGGCTGATTCGGATTGCGGTCAGCGCGGTATTGTTTGGAATCGCCGCCCTGCTGCCGCTAAACGGAGTCTGGCGGCTTGGGGCTTTTCTTGCCGTCTATGCTCTGATCGGATGGGATATTTTGTGGAAGGCCGTCTGCGGCCTGATCCACGGCCAGGCGCTGGATGAAAACTTTTTGATGGCGCTGGCAACGGTCGGCGCGTTTGCGACCGGCGAATACCCGGAGGGCGTTCTGGTTATGCTTTTATACCAGATCGGCGAATGGTTCCAAAGCTATGCAGTCGGAAAATCCAGAAAGTCGATTTCGTCGCTGATGGATATTCGGCCGGACAGCGCCAGGGTAGAGCGTGACGGCGCGTGGACAGAGGTCATGCCGGAGGAAGTCAATGTCGGTGAGCGCATTCTGATTCAGCCCGGCGAACGGGTTCCGCTGGACGGCGTGGTGACAGAGGGGTCTTCTGCCTTAGATACGGTTGCGCTGACCGGCGAATCCATGCCGCGCGATGTGGAGGTCGGTGACGAGGTAATCAGCGGCTGCGTGAACCAAAGCGGCGTACTCTATGTCGAGGTGACAAAACCGTATGCCGAGTCCACGGTTTCCAGAATCTTAGACCTGGTAGAAAACGCCGGGAGCCGCAAGGCCAAGGCAGAAAACTTTATTACCAAGTTTGCAAAATACTATACGCCGATCGTGGTCGGCGCGGCGGTATTGCTCGCGCTGGTTCCCGGCCTGTATACGCATGAATGGAGCCGGTGGGTTTACCGCGCCATGGTATTTTTGGTTATCTCCTGCCCCTGTGCGCTGGTGATTTCGGTACCGCTCAGCTTTTTCGGCGGCATCGGCGGCGCGTCCGGGCACGGTATTTTGATCAAAGGCAGCAACTATATGGAAGTGCTGGCAAAAATCCATACGATTGTCTTTGATAAGACGGGTACGCTGACGAAAGGCGTGTTTCGGGTCAAGGCAGTGCATCCGGATCATTGCGACAAGGCGCAGCTGCTGGAATACGCCGCCCTTGCCGAGTCGTTCTCGACCCACCCGATTTCGCGTTCGCTCTGCGAGGCCTACGGCAAAACGCCGGAAAAATCCAGAGTGGCCGGTGTTGAGGAATATTCCGGGCGCGGCATCGAGGCCACCATTGACGGCAAAAAAATTGCTGTCGGCAACGATAAGCTGATGGCACAGGTGGGCGCTGCGGCACATACCTGTCACTTGACGGGAACCGTGGTGCATGTTGCGATTGACGGAACCTATGCCGGACATATCGTGATTTCGGACGAAATCAAGCCGGAGGCGGCCGCGTCGATGCAGGAACTTAAGGCGGTCGGCGTACAAAAAACGGTAATGCTGACCGGAGATCGCCGGGAGGTCGGCGAGCAAGTGGCAAAGGAACTGGGCATCGACCTTGTTTATACCGAACTGCTGCCAAAGGATAAGGTAGAGAAGGTAGAAATGCTGCTGGGTCAGATGGAACCGGAACAAAAGCTTGCCTTTGTGGGAGACGGTATCAATGACGCACCGGTGCTGTCGCGTGCCGATCTTGGCATTGCCATGGGCGCAATGGGGTCGGACGCCGCGATTGAGGCAGCCGATGTGGTGCTGATGGATGATAACACCCTGCGGATTGCCGAGGCGGTGAAGATTGCACGCAAGACGCTGAAAATTGTAAAGCAGAACATTGTTTTTGTATTGCTGATAAAGCTGATCTTCCTGATTATGGGGGCGTTTGGCGTCGCCAACATGTGGGAGGCGGTCTTTGCAGACGTCGGCGTTTCCATCATCGCGATTTTAAACGCGATGCGGACACTGCGGTCGTCTGAAAAATAGAACAAAAGGGGATAGAG
>CAVGTH010000045.1:0-6339 GCA_963632045.1 Roseburia faecis
TTTACTTATATGATACCATATTACGCATAATTCGGGAAGGCTTTTTTACAAAAAAGTGACCGCTGACTTTGACTTTGTCAGCGGTCTGAAGGGACTCCTTACGGAGCCCCTTATTTTTTATATCTCCTGCGGCGCTATTTTGCGCACGCTGTCCTTTAACCTCGGCGGCTTTTCCATGGTATAAACCTCTACCGTCTCTAAACCGGAAGTCCACGCGTCCGCCTCATACAAGGGCGATACCGCAACATCGTCCAGTCTCTTTTCCAAATCCTCAATCGCAATCAAGGTTCCGTTTTCCAGCGTTTCAACCTCTTGGCAGAGCGCTGCCAGGCTTTCCTGTTCCTGCTGCTTGGTTTGATTGTTCTGCATCGGCCTCACCCTCACCATCGTTTTGTAACATTTCTGTAACATTATAAACGATATTCCTCTCTTTGTCAAGCCGCGATCGTCAGACAAAATTCAATCTTTTTCCTGCCAGGCCGCAGAAAAATGCCGAAACGCGGACGGAAGTCCGTATTTTTCCTCCAGTTCTTTGGGCGTAACCCAGCAGAGCGACTCATCCCCTGCCGCGCCGCATTCGACAATATAAGCGGTCATCTTCCATTCCACATGGGTAAAAACATGCTTGGCACTTCTTCCTCGCTGTACCGATTTTGGCATCACGCCAAGTTCTTCGGCATACGCCTTTGCGGCCGCCGCGCCCTCGATATCCGCGCGGTTCGGCAGTTCCCAAAGGCGGTGCAAAAGCCCCTCTGCCGTGCGCTTTCGGATCGCGATTTTGCCGTCCCGCTTTAAAATCAAGACCAGATAAGAAAAAACCTGCCGCTCCTTTTTGGGCTTTTTGACCGGGAGCTCGTCCGTGCAATTTTGCAGATACGCGATGCAATCCTCATGCAGCGGACACTCCTTGCAATGGGGCGCCCCGTTCGGCAGGCAAACCGTCGCGCCCAGTTCCATCAGGCTCTGGGTAAAGTCGCCGCAGCGGCCGATCGGATAGACCTGTTCTAAGGCGGCGGTGATTTCGCGTTTTACCGATAGACTGCCGATATCGCGAAAATCGCCGCAAAGGCGCGTAATCACGCGAAGGACATTGCCGTCTACCGCCGCGCGCGGCGTACCGTACGCAATGGACGCAATCGCCCCGGCCGTATAATCGCCGATTCCCGGCAGGGCGCGCAGCTGCTCATAGGCGGACGGTATCACACCGCCGTAGCGCTCAACCACCTCTTTGGCGGCGCGCTGCAAATAATGAACACGACGATAATAGCCCAGTCCCTCCCACAGTTTCAGCAGGGTTTCTTCCTTTGCATTCGCCAGTGCAAACACGTCCGGCAGCGCGGCAATAAACCGGTCAAAATACGGTCTTACCGCCTCGACGCGGGTTTGCTGCAGCATGATTTCCGAAACCCAGACGTAATAAGGGATCGGCTGATCACGCCAGGGCAGGCTGCGATGACCGCTGTCGTACCAGCGCAGCAATTTTTCCGGCAGCTTTTTGCTAAGTTCCATCGTTGGTTTCCTCTCTAAAATCTCTCAGATACACTCCGTCTCCCAAAATGGGGGCTTGGGCAGACGGAGCAGTTCCTCAAAATCGCGGATATACCAATCCGCCTCGTTCATCAGCTGATCTCGCTCCGCCGCCGCGCGTGCGTCCTCCACCGCAACGGTTTTCATGCCGATGGATTTCCCGGTGCGCAGCGCGGTTAAAATATCCTCAAACAACACGGCGTCCTGCGGTGCGCAGTCAAGCCTTTTTAGGCATTCTATGTAGATATCGGGGCTCTTTTTCCCGACGCCGACCTCGTCGGCATAAGTAATCGCGTCAAAATACGGCTGAATCCGGTTATTGATGAGACACGCCTCGCAGAGCGTACTGTCACAGGAGGTTGCAAGGCCGATTTTAACGCCCTCTTCCTTCAGTCTCTCAAGATATGCCTTCGCGCCATTTTTTAAGTGAATCTTTTCAGCGTAGGCAGTATAGACCATATCCCGCCACTCCTGAAGAATTTCATCCGCCGTCATGGGCAGTCTAAAGTATTGCTGCACATAGACCGAGCTTTGTACCAGGCTCATGTGCGTCACTTCCTTACGGACATGCAGCGGCGCATCCAAGCCATAGCGCTTTAAAAAGTCAATCATCAAAAAGTCCCAGACCCACATCGAATCCACCAATGTCCCGTCCAGGTCAAAGATTGCCGCCCGTTTCATCGTATTCCTCCTCTCCTTAGCCTGATATGACAAAAGAGGGAGCCATCATTTGCGGCCGCCGAAACGGCAAACCAAGACCCGTTCGCCATTTCGTCCGTCCGGCAAAGATAACCCCCAAAATGCTCTCTGTTTGCAGCTACTGAATGGTGTAGCCGCCCTTTACCAATACAATCACATCACTGTTTGCCAAAAAACCGCGGCCGTCCGCAACCGGAACCACCAGATTATGGTTTGAGGGCATCTCGGTGCCGTCCGGCAGGTCGTATCCGATCGTGGTATCGGCAAGTCCGCCCTTTTGGGTGGCAATAATGGTTCCCGTGCCCATACGCAGAATCAGTTCGGTTCCCGCCTCACAAATCACCTTATGCCCGGCAGAAACATTCACGACCGTAAAGCTATCCGGACGCGCCGTCACAACGCCCTCTGAGGCAGCGATGCCAAAGCGTTCGTCCACATAGGCCTTGATCTCCGGGATCACCTTATCGACAATATAGCTTTTGGTGACAACGGGATCATCGGTTCCGCCCGGCTCAGAAAAAGCCGCCATCATGCCGCCGGTGAGTGCAAGGCAAACACCGAGGATCAATCCGATCTTTGCGATTTTGGTTTTGTTTTTCATGTTTCTCATCCTTTCCGCCTTGGTTTTTTGAATCGATGGTCTGTCAAAGACGCTGCATTTTTACCTTTTCGGGCAGATAATACCGCCCGTATTTCTAGGACAGGCCGAATGAAATCTCCAACGCCTCATTGACCTTGTCCATCAAATTTTCATCCAGATGCCCGATTTTTTCTCTCAGCCGCCGTTTGTCGATGGTGCGTATCTGCTCTGCCAATACCACCGAATCCCTGGACAGTCCGAAGCCGCCGGCGCCGATCTCGATATGGGTCGGCATCTTTGCCTTGTTAATCTGCGAGGTAATCGCCGTTGCGATCACGGTGGGACTGTAACGGTTTCCGACGTCGTTCTGAATAATCAGCACCGGCCGTACACCGCCCTGCTCCGACCCGACAACCGGGCTTAAATCCGCATAATAAATATCTCCTCTTTTTACTATCAACTGTTTCACGCTCCGCCAGATAAGATTCAGACATGAACGAACAGATATGGCTGTCCGGCCTCTTCGGCAGATGTTTGCCGAAAAGACATCCTTTCTCTCACTGCCATTCTATGCGGAACTTCCGATTTCGGTACATAGCCGCTGCTTTGTCTGCGGCGAACGATACGCAGCATATGTACTCTGATTATCCGATTGATGTAATCGGCGGATCAAGCAAATAGTTATGCTCGCCGATCACCTTTCCGTCGCGGAGATAAATCCGCGGAATCCGCCTGCCGATGGCACAAAGGACTTCATAATTGATGGTTCCCATTTTCTCGGCAAGGCTCTCTACCGGTAATTCTATATCATCGCTCCTGCCGAACAAAATGACATCGTCGCCGACAGATATATTATTGACCGATGTAACGTCAATCATACATTGATCCATACAAATATTTCCGACAAGGTTACACAATTTTCCGCCGGCGATCGCCTGGCTCTTTCCGGAAAGCGTTCTGGAATAGCCGTCCGCGTATCCGACCGGAATGGTTGCAATCCTGGTCACTCCGTTTGTCTTAAACCGCCGGCCGTAGCTGATGCTGACGCCGTCCTCCACTTCCTTCAGATTGGTGATCTTCGCCTTAAACTGCATCACCGGATGCAGATGCAGCCGGCCGCAGTCCACAAACGGAGAGGGCTTTAACCCGTACAAAATGATCCCCGGCCGAACCATATCCATATGCATCCTGGGGAATCGGATCAAGGCCGCACTGTTGCAGCAATGCTTGATCGGAATGGTAAGCCCGTTTGCCTTTAAGCGGTCGCAGGCGCTCTGAAACCGCGAAAACTGTAGTTCTGTATAGTCATCGTCCGCCTCATCGGCGACCGAAAAATGCGTAAATATGCCGTCCACGTCCAGCCCCGGCAAGATCGCCATCTTGAGAATCGTGTCGATCGTCTCCTGATTGACCGCCTCATCCTCGGTATACCGAAACCCGACACGCCCCATGCCGGTATCCAGTTTAATATGGATTTTGGCACGCTTTTTCAGCTTTACGGCGGCGTGCGATATGGCACTGGCAAGTTCATAGCTGTAACAGCCGGGCGTAATATCCTCTTTGACGACACGCTCCGCCTCTTCCTCGCTGGTGTGACCCAAAATCAGAATCGGACAGGTAATCCCGTTTCGCCGCAGCTGCACCGCCTCATCGATACAGGCCACCGCAAGCCAGTCCGCACCGTTTTGAAGCAGCGTTCGCGCAACCTGCATGCAGCCGTGTCCGTAAGCGTCCGCCTTGACAACACCTAAAATCTTGGTCTCCGGCCGAACATAGTCACGGATTCTTTTGATATTGTTTCTGAGCGCGTCAAGGTCGATTTCGACCCACGCTCTTTCATCCCATTTCATCTTTTGCAGCGACTCCTTTTTGTCTGACAAACTTCTTCTATACTCCGCCGCACACCGGCGGCGTCCGTCCTGATACACATGCTTTGCTACGGCTCAAACACACTGTCCGAAAGCGCGGGGTTTACCACAAAATCTTCATATTCCACGCGCAGCATCTCGTTTCCCTTTTCATCATAGGTCACCAAAGTCCGCGGCAGGTTGCTTTTGGCATCGATCCAAAGATTTTGCGTAAAGCGATAGGCCTGATCGCCGCGCACCGGCGCGGCCAAAAGCACCAGTCCCTCTTCGTTTTCTGTCAGGGGCGCCGTGCTCTCTTTAAAATATTCTTCCAAAAAGTCATGCAGGAAGAGGTAATCCCGACCCTCCTGAAAAAAACCTTGCTCCATACGGATTGCCGGGGTGCCGGCACTGCGGTACCACATGCTGCTGCCTGCGATAACGCTGACCGTGCCCTCCATTCTCTTGGGACTGATCACCTCGGTGCGGTACCGATCCGGCGCACAAAAGCTTTGCGAAAGTTCATAAACCTCGGTTCCCTTGTTTCCGTTTACACTCACGCGGACGCGCGCCGTGTAGCTCTTTAAATTTGCATATCTTTGGTGGATTTTCCGGTTGACATCGGTTTTGCATGCCACCGGGATCATCATGAGTATCACGGTCAAAAGAACCGAAATACCACGCCTCACACAATCCCTCCGCTATTTTTATTTACGCCGAGAACCGGTGCAGCAGCGCCATCGCGCGCGCGATTCTGTCCGCCACGTCGCCGGCCAGCATGCCGAATGCGCCGATCTCGGCCGCCGCCAGATCCCCGGAAAGCCCGTGTATAAATGCGCCCAAAACGGCGGCATAATACCCGTCCAGTCCCTGTCCCATCAGCGACGCAATCACCCCGGTCAGCACGTCACCCATGCCGCCGGTTGCCATACCGCTGTTTCCGGTCGGATTACAGTGAATCTCCCCTCTGGGTGATGCAATCACCGTATTCTTTCCCTTCAGCAGCAGCGTTACCCGGTAACGCTTTGCAAAATCTGCCGCGACCGTCTCACGTGTCTTCGCAATCTCCGAAACGGGCACGCCGCAAAGACGTGCCATCTCTCCCGGATGCGGCGTAAGCACAACATCGCCGTGCGGCTCTTCCAATATATTTATATGCCCGGCCAGCGCATTTAGACCATCGGCATCCAAAACCATCTTCTTCTTTGTTGCAAGCAGTGCACCGATGCTCTGCCAAAGTTCTTCCGCGGCGCCGAGACCCGGCCCTAATGCGCAAACGTCCGCCTTTTCCAGCTTTTTCAGCACAACCGGCAGAAAATCCGGAGAAAGCATACCGTCCCGTTCGGGGAGCGGCAGCGTCATTGCCTCGGTCAGCTTGACTGCCAGGATCGGCTGTTCACTCTTCGGGGTGCCCACTGTGACAAGTCCGCTGCCGCAGCGCAGCGCGGCGGTTGCGCAAAGCGCGGCCGCTCCGGTCATTCCCTTAGAACCGGCCACGATCAGCACGCTGCCGCAGTCACCCTTGTGCATGGTGTCAAACCGTTTCGGCATCAGCGCGCAATACGCCTTAATCTGTTCTGCATTGGCACCGCCAAGGGCGTCCTCTTCACCGCAGACAACGGCCACGGCTACGGTCTTTGAATGGCTGATGCTCAAATCGGCCGCAACGCGGTGTCCCATAAACTT
>CAVGTH010000045.1:6349-13709 GCA_963632045.1 Roseburia faecis
AAGTACGGCTTATCCATTTCGTCATGGCAAACCGCAATATCCTTCCAGGAAAAGCCGCGCATACCGCTGCCCATGTACTTAGAAAACGCTTCCTTTGCGGCAAAATGCCCCGCGATACTTTCAAAGCAGTTCTTTCCCTTTTTTTCAAAGTACGCCGCCTCTTCTTTGGTAAAAACCCGTTTGACAAACGCCGCAAGGCGCGGCATCTCGGAGATGCGGCTGATTTCTACCACATCAATCCCGGTTTTCATCATTCAAAAACACCTTCTGCGGATTATAACGCCGAATACCGTCTCTGATTTTTTCGTTCGGGTTAAAGAGCAGCATCTTTCTCGCACCGCTCTCCTCGATGTAAACCAAAAAGCACAAATCCTCCGCCTGGAGACTCGTGCAGGCATAAACCTTTTTCAGGCTGCGATCCTCTAAATTTCTTTGAAATGCACGGTTGTTTTTGGTTGCCATGATCTCAATTTTCCGCGTATTCAGGCTAAGCATCCGCTTCCGGCTGCGGCGGTTGATGACCTTGTCAACATCCAAAGAACCGTTGGTAAAGCAATACTCATACTCCATATTGGTCGCGGTAATCAGCAAATACATTGCATAAATCAATGCGCAGCACACAACAAAGATGATAAAGCCAATCCCCTGGATTGCCATACCGAATGTCATGGCAAAAAGCGCGGCAAACACGCCGGCCAAGCATGCGACAATGCGCAGGTAATCTTTGCCTGTTTTTTGCTTTTTTACTAATTGTTCTACAAAAATATCCATGTTTTACCTCCAGACACTCCCACAACTCTACTTTTTATATCATAGCACAAAAGATAGCCGGGTGTCTACTCTTTTTTTTAATTTTTGACGAAAAATAGAAAAGGCCCTCCTGCAATGCAGAACGGCTTTTTCTATTTTGGTTGGTTATATTACATCACGCAAAGTGCATGGTGTCACTTGGAATTTGCAGAGCATCTTTATTGTTTCCTCCGTTTCTGCCCTGGTTAAAAATCGGTTTCTTGCCTGTGTTGTTTCCATTAGTTTTCCATCCGCATAAATCGTTGCTCCAATCCCGTAAGGCCGATGATTCTCTTCATCATCCAACACCTCAAACTGTACCCGACATAATCGGTCCTCTTCATCGCGAAAATCAAACCCTTTCACTGTCATTTATCCCCCAATATTGAAATGTATTCGGTAAGGCATCGCACACGACAACAGGCTCCCTCATCCCATCCGTGTACCACGCCTTGCCTGCAGTAACTATTATGCACGTTTTCACAAAATTTTTCAATAAATCTACATCGCATATTATGACATTGTCCTCAATGCCCATTTTTCTACCTATTTTCGCTCATTTTGTCTATTTTAAACCATCGCTTTTAAATGTTATGTAAACCTCAATCCTCCCATTTTTGATATAATGTCCTTCTTCTGGCATAATCGCGGTTAAAAATTTCGCCGCATCGGCACTCGGCACAAAAGCTATAAAACCTTACATGATGCGTTATCCCAAACAACACTTTTCTGCAGTTTGTGCAGCTGATACTCTCCCCGGTTTTATCTGCGGCCTCGGCTGATACAGTGGCATCCGGAATTACTCCCAGTTTCAAATATCCGTTGGCGCCGCAGGCACAAAACAGATGCAGATAAAGGCTTTTGCAATGTTCCTTTTTGATATATCCCAAAATTCTGCCGCAAAGTCCGCAGGTTACCGTCTCTTCTCCGCATTTTCCGATGGTCAGGCCAAAGGTCTTTTGTTCTTGATTCATTTTACAAACCCCTCTCAAAACATAGAATCGTCCATGCACCAATCGTATTTTTCGGCATACGATGCCCTTAGGAGGCGATGGATATGAACGAAACCTATCAAAAATTTAACGAAGCGCTCGCCGGCACGCTTATGTCCCCCAACAACCGCAGTTCCTCCCGTCTTTTGGATGGAGAAAACTTTTCCGGCAAAACGGATACCGCACCGACCGGCCAAGGCTCTCTGGTGGTACAGGTCACACTGGCAAAGGGTGCTATCCCGGTGCCGGGCGCCAGAGTCACCGTCTCAACTGCCGGAGAGCAGAGCACACAGATTGCCGACCTTTTGACCGACGAGAGCGGCCGCACCGCGCCCCTGCTTCTGCCTGCGCCGCAGAGCAGCTATTCGCAAACGCCGGACAGTGCCGTGCGCCCATACAGCAATTATAACATTAAAATCGAATACGAAGGCTACTATACCGAGGACGCCGTCAATGTCCCCATCTTTGACAAGATCAATTCGATTCAGCCGGTCAGTCTGATTCCCCTATCCGAGCGTGACACCGGACAGTTTGATGTCGTAGTGGACGAAAACACGGCTGACGTACGTTAGGCACATGGCAAAAACGACAAACCAAAATATTCCGAAATTGCGCCGATTAAGGCGGATCCGGATCGCTAATATCAAGCTAAGGAGGAAACGCTATGCCCTTTACCTTTTATATTCCGCAAAACATCACGGTTCATCTGGGTGCGCCCGGCGATGCCTCGGCACCGAATGTCACCGTACCTTTTGCTCAGTACGTAAAAAATGTCGCATCCAGCGAGATTTATCCGACCTGGCCGGAAGCCGCCATCCGCGCCAACATCTACGCCCAGGTCACCTATGCCCTAAACCGTATCTTTACTGCCCATTATCGGGCACAAGGTTATGATTTTGATATTACAAACTCAACACAATATGATCAATCCTATATTCATGGCAGGGATATCTTCGAAAACATCAGCCGCCTGGCCGACGGGCTTTTCAATGATTACATTGTCCGCGAAGGAAACTTAGATCCCATTTTTGCCAGGTACTGCAACGGCACGACCAGTTCCTGTCCCGGCGGTCTTTCCCAGTGGGGAACGGTAGAGCTTGCCAATCAAGGTTATGGTGCCTATGATATTCTCGCTTATTATTACGGAAATGACATCACCCTTGTCACCGATGCGCCGGTTGCCAATACAAAATCGCCCGCGGTCTATCCTGGAACACCGCTGCGTCTTGGAGACGCTAACCAACACGTGACCCAGATTCAGCTATACTTAAACCGTATTTCCAGAAACTATCCGGCAATCCCAAAAATCGTATACTCTGACGGTCTTTTTGACGTGGCAACCGAGGATGCCGTCAAGGAATTTCAAAAAATATTTAACCTTGCCCAGGACGGCATCGTCGGAAAGGAAACCTGGTACAAAATCCTGTTCATCTTCGGCACTGTAAAACGCCTGTCCGAGCTGGATTCGGAGGGAATCAAGCTTGACCTTGTAAGCCGTCAGTACCGCACGGAATTATCGGTCGGAGATCAGGGTGTCGAAGTCAGCCTGATCCAGTATTTTTTAAACATCATCGCAGAATTTAACGACTATATTCCAAAGACGGATATTGACGGCATCTATGGTCCGTCCACCGCGCAGTCTGTCCGCGCATTTCAGGAATCCGAAGGCCTGCCTGAAACCGGCGTTGTTGACGAAACCACCTGGAACGCCCTGTATTCGCGCTACATATCTGTCATTGCCGGGCTTCCTGCCGACTACCGCGGACAGGGCGCCGCAATGTATCCGGGTTCTGTCCTGCGCCGCGGCCAGAATAACGAAAACGTGCGTGCTCTTCAGACCTATTTAAACAAGATCGCCGAATTTAACGACGCCATCCCGGCCGTATCGCCGACCGGCTATTTCGGCCAGGAAACGCAGCGTGCCGTCATCGCGTTTCAGCGCGCCTACGATTTGCCGGTGCGCGGCGTAGTGGGGCTTAGCACCTGGAACGCCATCGCAGAACTTTATAACGATATTATCCTGGGCGAGGATCGCGCTCCGGGGCAATATCCGGGCTATCCGCTCTCTCCGGCCAATTCGTAAATCAAATGCAATCCATTTCGCCATGATAAGGAGGCACTTATGAAATATAACATGCACAATCACCGGCAAAACGTCTTTGAGGCAGAGGTCTTTCTGCGCCGGAACCATCTGCTGGAGGGAGGCCCCCTCACCAACCCGGACGGCCTGTTCAGCATGGAAACCACCGCCGCCGTAGAACTGTTTCAGCGGCAAAACGGGATCCCCATCACCGGCATCATCGACTTTGAAACCTGGACGAAACTGGCTGAGACCTGGCGCGCCCTCTGCCTGGAAAATCCCTGTCTCATCGACCTTGGGCAGACAAAATTTTGAGTCGCGGCAAAACTTTTTCCAAAAATCGCCAAAAAGTCTTACCCACCAGTATATCAAATATTCAAAATATTGACAACCCCAAAAAAAGCAGAAAAGCCCTCCGAAGAAGGCTTTTCTGCTTTTTTATGACTTCACTTTGGGTTTAAAAATCAGCGCCGCCAAAAATCCGAACAAAATCGAAGCTCCGATGCCGCCGGCCGCAGCCTCGGTTCCGCCCGTGATGATTCCAAGCAGCCCGTGCTCTTCGACGCCCTTGATGACGCCCTGCGCCAAAACATTGCCGAACCCCACAATCGGAACGCTCGCGCCGACGCCGGCAAAACGCACCAGAGGGTCATACACGCCGATCGCGCCCAACACCGTTCCGGTCACAACAAACAGCACCAGAATCCGTCCCGGCGTCAGCTTGGTCTTGTCAATAAGGATCTGCGCAATCGCGCAGATCAGGCCGCCGACCCAAAACGCATGAAAATACTGCATTCGCTCACCTCCTGTCAACCCTTTCTATGATAGACTGTCCGCCGTACAAAACACGGCCGCATGGGCAATCCCCGGCACAGATTCCCCCTGCAAACTGGAGGTGGGGCTGAGCAGCGCGCCGGTGCCGACTGCCAAAACCTTTTTCCACCGGTGATCTCTCATCTGATCGAAAATATATCCGCACAGGACAGACGCGATACAGCCGCAGCCGCTACCGCCGGCGTGAACATCCTGTTTTTTTGCGTCATAAATCATGCAGCCGCAGTCCCGATAATTATTCTTGATATCATAGCCCTCCTTCGCCATCAAATCCACCAGCACCTCGCCGCCGACCTGTCCCAGGTCACCGGTCAGAATCAGATCATAGTCCGTCGGTTTGGTGCCAAGATCGCGAAAATGCGCACACAGGGTTTCCAGCGCGGCCGGCGCCATCGCGCCGCCCATATGATTAGCGTCTTTCACGCCCATATCCAATATTTTGCCCGTCGTGATATGCGTAACGGCGATATCGCCGCTTTTTTTTGACAAAACCGCCGCGCCGGCACCGGTCACCGTCCACTGTGCCGTCGGCGTTCGCTGACCGCCGTATTCCAGCGGCATGCGATACTGCCGTTCTGCCGTACAAAAATGACTGGAGGTCACCGCTGCCGCCTCATCGGCAAAGCCGCCGTCAATTGCCATAGCGGCCAGACTGATCCCCTCTATCATGGTAGAGCAGGCGCCGTAAATACCGAAAAACGGGATTTTCAGTTCGCGCAGCCCAAACCCTGCCCCGATGCATTGGTTTAACAGGTCGCCGCCGAACACATAGTTGATGTCCTCTTTTTTCAGTCCTGCCTTTTGGATCGCAAGCCGCACCGCCTCGCGCTGCATTTTGCTCTCCGTCTTTTCCCACGTTTCTTCGTTCCACTCCGCGTCCTCTAAAATGACGTCAAAGCAGTCCCCCAGCGGCCCTTCCTTTTCCTTGGGGCCGGCAATGGCCGCTGCGGCACGCAGAAAAACAGGGTGATCCATACTGACGCTTTGCGCGCCAAGCCGTTTTCCCATGTCCTCAGCCTCCTAACCCTTTCATCAGATAGTATATCACACCGACCCCGACCGAGGCGGTGATTCCGTAGACCAGAACCGGGCCGGCAATCACAAACATCTTGGACGCAAGACCAAGTACCAGTCCCTCCTTTTTAAATTCCATTGCCGGCGATACAATGGCATTGGCAAATCCCGTGATCGGAACCAGGGTTCCGGCGCCGGCATACTTGCCGATTTTGCAGTAGATATCAAGACCGGTCAGCAGGGCTCCCAAAAAAATCATGGTGACGCTCACTGCGGTTCTTGCCTGCTGCTCCTCCAGGCCGAGCCTGTTTTGGTACAGTTCTAAAATTCCCTGTCCCACGGTACAAATTGCGCCGCCCACCATAAACGCCCACAGCATATCCTTCCAAAGCGGACTGTTCGGCGACTTTTTTTTCAGATAACTTAGATACTCCTTTTGATTGTACTGCAAACTCTCACCTCTTTCTTTTCCTAGTTTCTGTCATAGAAAGAATTTTATACAAAAAAATTTGCCGCCATGCCGGGTTGGCGCTGCAAAAAGATTGTGATGCTTCAACCGCAGGGCATATCGGGTTTTAGGCATGGTTTGGACACCCGAAATATCAAAAAAAGGTATTGAAATACCGTTTTTTGATGTTATAATGAGTTTGACAAAAGCAAATTTGAGCAAAAAAACGATAAAATCTTACAGAACGGGGGCGCCCATTATGGCGGATTTTTATTCCGATAAGCTATTTGAGTTTACCAATCAATTCACCGACAGCAGCGAATGGATCGGCAACATCAAAATCGTACAAATCGGCGAAACCTGTCTGGATAAGGGCGCGTCCATCAAAGAGCATGTTCAGCCCTGTCACGAGGTCACGTTTATCACCTCCGGGACGGGCGTCTTGGTCTGCGACCGTTTGGAATGCCGATGCAGTGTCGGCGACCTGCAAATCGTGTCAAAAGGTACCTGCCACAACATTATCGCAGACCCCGGCAGTGAGCTTCGGTACATCCATTTTGCCTTTGACTTTGAGGATTTTAAGCCGCCGGCGCTGGCGGAGTTCTACGGACAGTGCAAGCACATGCTGCTGCATGACAACGGAAACATCCGCCAGATCTTAAATATGCTGGTTGACGAATATATCGGCGATCTGTGCTTTCGGGATATTATGAAAAGCAGCCTGGCTCACGCCGCCCTGATTTTGATATGGCGAAAAGCCAATCTGCCGTCGGTCGAGAGCCGGCCGATTATCAAAGCGGATCCGATGGGGAACACCGTTTACAATATCATCAAATACATCGATCATCATATTGACACCAAGCTGACGGTAAGCAGCATTGCAAAAAAATTTTCCTATACCGGCGAATATCTCTCGCGGTTATTTAAAGAAAAAACAGGAACCCCGCTCAAAAAATACATGCTGACTATGAAAATGCGGTACGCGCAGACGCTGCTCTCCGAGGGAAAATGCACCTTAAGCGAGATTGCGGGGCTGATGGGTTATGCCACCACACAGGCATTTTGTAAGGCATTTAAAAACGAGACCGGCTGTACGCCAAAGCAATTTGATAAGTTCGCACATAAATAAAAAATACCCGGATGGGATAGGTAGTGTAAAGTAGCATATGAAAAATAAAGTATGCGAAAACCCACCGTCACCCT
>CAVGTH010000046.1:0-5999 GCA_963632045.1 Roseburia faecis
CCTCTAAATCGTTAATGAACGATGCGTCCATGGTTACTGCGTCCTCGTCAGCACCCAACTGCTCTACCGTAATTTCTTTTACCTTTTCAAAAATATCCATTATTTCATCCTCCTTGTTCTCTTTATTATCATGGATTATTTTTTTCAAATTTCAAAAGGAAATCAATTCCTATTGCAAAACTATATCACATTACAAGCCCGCCGTCAACATGAATTACCTGTCCTGTGATATATTTTGCTTGATCGCTCGCCAAAAATACGGCTAAATTTGCAATATCCTCTACTTCGCCGAAGCATCCGAGCGGAATCGCCTCTAAATAGCGTGCCCGAACCTCCTCCTTCAGCTGGTCGGTCATCGCGGTTTTGATAAAGCCCGGTGCAATCGCGTTGGCACGGACATTCCAATGCGCCAGTTCCTTGGCAACCGATTTGGTAAGCCCGATCAGTCCCGCTTTTGACGCGGAATAGTTTGCCTGACCGGGATTGCCCATCACGCCGGATATCGAGGCCATGTTGACGATGGCGCCGCCGCGCTGTTTCATCAATATTTTGGCCGCGGAACGAATCACGTGAAACGCACCCTTTAAATTTACCGAGAGTACGCTGTCCCATTCCGCCTCGCTCATCCGCATCAAAAGATTGTCGCGCGTGATACCTGCATTATTGACGATTACGTCAATACTCCCGAATTGTTCCTTGGTAAAGCGCACCATGGCGTCGGCCTGCTCCGCATCCGAAACATCGGCCAGGAAGAATTCCGCCTTGCCGCCGCTCTTTCGGATCAGCGCGCATACCTCTTCGGCCATCTCCTTTTGCGCCGCGGTGTCAATGCCGTTCACCATCACGGCGGCGCCCTCTGCGCCGAACTTTAACGCAATTTCGCGCCCGATTCCCTGGGTGCTGCCCGTTACCAAAACCGTTTTATTTTCAAATTTCATTCGTGTTTCCTCCCTCGCCCAGCGCAGCCTTCATTTCTTCTAACGACTGCATATCTTCCACATGATAAACGCTGACATCCTTGGTGATCTTCTTGACAAAGCCGCAGAGCGTCTTGCCGGGGCCAATCTCCACAAAGGTATCGACGCCGTCCGCAAGCATCCGTCTAAGACTCTTTTCAAACAAAACCGAAGAGGAAACCTGCCGAACCAGCAAATCCTTGATCTCGTCCTTGCTCTTTACATAGTCCGCCGTCACATTGGTAATCAGCGGCACCGCAAGATCCGAAACCGGAACATTTTCAAGTTCCCTTTTCAGCTTTTCGCCGGCGCCCTTTAGCATACTGCAATGGAACGGTGCACTGACCGGGAGCATAACGGCACGCTTTGCACCGCGCTCTTTCGCAAGTTCGCACGCATAGGCCACGGCCTCTTTTTCGCCGGCTACCGTGATCTGACCCGGACAATTAAAGTTTGCCGGCTCTGCGATGCCCTTTGCCGACGCGTCCTTACAGATGGTATAAACCGCGTCCGCATCCAGTGCCAAAATGGCCGCCATGGCACCGACGCCGACCGGAACCTCCTCCTGCATATACTTTCCGCGCTTTTTCACCAGCCGCACCGCATCCTCAAAATTCATGCTCTTTGCGGCAACATGCGCACTGTATTCGCCAAGGCTCAGCCCGGCTACAACATCCGGGCGAAATCCCATACTCTCAACCACCCGATACGCCGCGATCGACATTGTCAAAATGGCCGGCTGGGTGTTCTCGGTAATCATTAACGTCTCGCTGTCCCCGTCAAAGATCATCGCCTTCATATCAATCCCGATTGCCTCGGACGCCGCGTCAAACGTATCGCTTGCAATCGCAAAATTTTCACACAGTTCCTTTCCCATGCCAATGGTCTGTGCACCCTGGCCGGAAAATAAAAATGCTGTCTTCATGGTTCACACTCCTCTTTGGTCTAAAATGCAATGTTGTCAAACAGATCCTTTACAATTTCGCTGCATGGCTTAATATCATGCACCAAACCGGCACTTTGACCTGCCATGACGCTGCCCATCTGGACATCACCGTCCACAACCGCACTGCGCAGCGCACCGGCACCCAGTTGGTTAAATGCCTCTGTGTCGCCCTCTTTTTCAATCTTATCCATGCTGCGCGTCAGTTTATTCTTCAAATTCCGCACCGGATGCCCGGTAAAACGGCCGGTTACCACTGCGTCGCGATCCTTGGCGCCGACCACGGCAGCCTTATAGTTTTCATGCACGGTGCATTCGTCCGAGCATATAAACCGGGTTCCGACCTGCACACCCTCGGCACCGAGCGCCAGTGCTGCGGCAACACCGCGCCGATCGGCAATACCGCCGGCCGCAATCACCGGAATATCCACCGCGTCAACCACCATCGGCACCAGCGTCATGGTGGTCAGTTCTCCGATATGACCGCCCGATTCACAGCCCTCAGCCACGACCGCATCCGCACCGCAGCGCTGCATTCTCTGTGCCAGTGCAACACTCGGAATTACCGGAATCACGTGGGTTCCGACCTCTTTCAGCGCCGGAATATACTGACCCGGGTTGCCCGCTCCGGTCGTAATCACCGCGATTTTTTCTTCCAAAAGCATCTTCATCACGTCATCGGCATAGGGAGACAGCAGCATCACATTCACGCCGAACGGCTGATTCGTCATCTCTCTTGCCTTATGAATCTGATCGCGCACATAGTCGGCAGGCGCGTTTCCGGCTGCAATCAAGCCGACACCGCCGGCATTGGAGACCGCTGCCGCCAATTCGGCGGTAGAAACCCATGCCATGCCCCCTTGCAAAAGCGGATACTCAATTCCCAATAATTCGCAAATCCGATTTTTCATTTCTGTCATTCCTCTCTTTCTCCGTAATCTGATGTCAGTAATCCCGGCATCAAAATCCGCCCGGCAAAAACTGCCGCTTCGCGGCTCTCTATAATTCAAACAGCACGGCGCCCCAGGTCAGGCCGCCGCCCATGCTGACAATCGCAACCAGATCGCCCTTTTTGGCTCTGCCCTCTTCGACCGCCTCGCAAAGCGCAATCGGCACGCAGGCCGCCGACATGTTTCCGTATTTTTCGATGTTGGAGAAAACCTTGTCGCTCTCCAGCTTCATCCGTTTTCTTGCGCCGTCAATGATTCGCCAGTTTGCCTGATGCGGCACAACCAGGGCGAGATCCTCCATATTCTTTCCGGCGTCCTCCACCACCTTACGCGTGGCAAAATCCATCACCTTAACCGCGAATTTAAACACGGCGCTGCCGTCCATCCAAATGGTACGCGGATTGCCGAACGGCCGGCGCTCACGGTCAATCTCATCACAGCGAAGTCCCGGAATCGTCAGGCAATCACCGCTGGCACCGTCCGAACCCAAAAAGCAGCTCAGCACGCCGGTTTCCTCTTCGGTTGCCACAAGCACGGCCGCACCGGCGCCGTCTCCGAACAAGACGCAGGTGGCGCGATCCTGATATTCGGTAATCTTAGACAAGGTATCGCTGCCCAAAACCAAAATCTTTTGATACAGTCCGTTTTCAATATACTGTACCGCGGTCGTCATGGCGAAAATAAAGCCGGAGCAAGCCGCATTGATATCAAACGCCGCCGCACGGGAGGCGCCGATTTTCTTCTGCACCAGGCAGGAAACCGACGGGGTGTACATATCCGGCGACACCGTGGACACAATGATCAGATCCAGTTCCTCCGCTTTTATTCCGGCATCCTTTAAAGCGTTTTCCGCCGCCTTGGCCGCAAGATCCGAGGCGAATGTCGCATCATCGCTGATGCGGCGTTCTTTAATGCCGACCCGCTTGGTAATCCACTCGTCACTGGTATCCACCATCTTTTCTAAATCCGCATTCGACAGTATCCGCTCCGGAAGATATTTGCCAAGTCCCGCTATTTTTGCATGTAATTTACTCATCTGTATCGCTTCCTCTACTTTCCTGTCCGTATTTTTGGATATTTTCTGCGATCGCATCCACCAAATGTTCCTCGGTCAGCCGTTTTGCCTGACAGATCGCATGATAAAACGCATTCGCATTGGAACTTCCGTGCGCCTTAATCACCGGTTTTACGGTTCCCAGTATCGGCGCACCGCCGTACTCGGTATAATCCATCGCCTTTTTAAAATCCTTTAAGCCGCCCTTTACCATGAGCGCGGATAGCTTGGTAACCGCATTTTTTAAAAAGATCTGCTTTACCATGTCGGTAAAGGCAATGCCCATGCCCTCCATAAATTTCAGCATTACGTTGCCCGTAAACCCGTCGCAGACCACCACATCGGCGCCGCCCAGCGGCACCTCTCTGCCCTCGATATAGCCCTCGTAGTGAATCGGCAATTCCTTTAAAAGCTGATGCGTCTTTGTAATCAGCGGCGTTCCCTTTTCTTCCTCGGCGCCGATGTTAATCAGCCGCACACGGGGGCTTTTCACCTTCATAATCGATTCCATATAAATCGAACCCATGATGGCAAACTGTTTTAAAAACGCCGGTGTGCACTCTGCATTTGCGCCGGCATCAACCAGCAAAAAACAACCCTTGCTGGTCGGCATAACCGGGGCAAGTGCAACGCGCCGCACTCCCGGAATCCGCTTTACAAGCAGGGTTGCGCCGGAAATCAGCGCACCGGTATTCCCGGCGCTGACCGCCACATCGCCCTCATCATTTTTCAGCATGGTGAGCGCCCTGCGCATGGAGGAATCCTTCTTTTTAATTCCCTTCATGGGATCCTCGCCGCTGCCGATCACTTCGGCCGCATGCACAACGCGAATGCGGTCGCTGCTATATCCGCAGCGCTTTAGTTCCTGTTGGATCTCCGTCTCACGGCCGACCAGCGTCAGCGTAACGTCCAGCTGTTTTGCCGCAAGAACGCAGCCCTCTACCACCGCCCTTGGCGCATCGTCACCGCCCATGGCGTCCACTATGATATGCATAAGCCGTCATTTCCTTTTCTTCATTTTACTTCGATACACCGCCTACTGAAACGTAATCAGACTGCGGTTCTTCCAGATATAATCAAATCCGGAATAGATGGTAAGCAGCACCGCCGCCACCGTCAAAAAAAGTGTAATCCCGTCACAAACACCGGCCGCAGCGGCAACGTGTGTTTTGAGTATTTCAAACACCATGACCGCCGTCACCAGAATAAACTGCGAGACCGTCTTGGATTTTCCCCAGGCACTGGCCGCGATTACACGGTTTTCTCCCAGTGCGATCAGCCGAAGTCCGGTCACAATCAATTCCCGTGCCAAGATTACCATCACCACGCCGGGTGTGATATATGGGATTTCCTTCGACACAAAAGAAATCAGCGCCGACATAATCAGCATTTTATCCGCCAGCGGATCCATCAGCTTGCCAAAGGTCGTAATCTGTCCCCGCTCTCTCGCGATCTTTCCGTCTAAGTGATCGGTCCAGGTCGCAAGCAGAAATACCGCAATCGCAAGGTAGACACCCGGCGTACCGCAGCTTAAATAAAAAAACATGTAGAGGGGAATCATGAGGACACGCAAAAGGGTCAATTTATTCGGTGTATTCATGGCTCTCTCCCTCCGTCTCCGTATCTGTCCCATCATTCACTGCTTTTCCAAAGATATCATATTCCAGCGCCTGCTCAATCATGACATCCAAGAAGCTGCCCGGCTTTTGCGGCGTTTTCGACTTAAAGAACACCTTTCCGTCGATCTCAATCGAATCGGCATAGCTGCGGCCGTAATAGCTTTTGATAATCTCGTCACGGTCCTCCACCAAAACGCGCACCGTCTTGCCGATACGGCTCTCGTTAAACGCCAGAGAGATCTCCGACTGCACCAGCATCAGCGCCTCCCTGCGGCGCTCCTTTTCTTCCTCCTCAATCTGTCCTTCCATATCATAGGCCGGGGTGTCCTCTTCTCTGGAATAGGCAAATACCCCCACCCGTTCAAACTTCATCGTCTCTACAAAATCCTTGAGTTCTAAAAACTCTTCTTCCGTCTCTCCGGGAAATCCCACAATCAGCGAGGTACGGATGACCGCGTCCGGAATCTCCTTGCGGAT
>CAVGTH010000046.1:6009-7157 GCA_963632045.1 Roseburia faecis
GTAATCTGTTGTTTGTTGGTTCTTCTGCCCATCCGCTTTAAAATCCGGTCGCTGCAATGCTGAATCGGGATATCAAAATAATTGCAAAGCTTTTCTTCCCTCACAAAGGTCTCGATCAGTTCATCGGTCACCAACTCCGGATAACAGTAGTGCACACGCACCCATTCGATTCCCGCTATGCCGCACAGCGCCCTAAGCAGCGCCGAAAGCTTGTATTCTCCGTACAAATCCTTGCCGTACCGGGTCGTGTCCTGCGCGATCACAATCAGTTCCTTCACGCCGTCGTTTGCAAGCTGCTCCGCCTCTTTGATAATGTCCTCCATCTTTCGGCTGCGGTATCTGCCGCGAATCGACGGAATCACACAATAGGTGCAGCGGTTGTCGCAGCCCTCCGCAATCTTTAAATACGCCGTATAGGGCGGCGTACTGCGCAGCCGCGGTACGTTTTCACAAAGGAGCGGTTCTTCCGCACAGTGCACAAAAGCCTGATGCGGCCGTTCCAGTTCCTTTAAAATCTCTACAATTTTATCGTATTCATTCGTGCCGATCACCGCGTCAACCTCCGGCATCTCACGAAGAATCTGTTCTTTATAGCGCTGCGCCATGCAGCCTGTCACCAGCAAAAGCCGGCATTTTCCGGCCTTTTTATACTGCGCAAGCTCTAAAATACACTCGATGGACTCCATCTTTGCCGATTCGATAAACGTGCAGGTATTGACAATCAAAATATCGGCGTCCTCTTCGTTTTCGACGATCTCATAGCCTGCCTCTTGCAGCATTCCCAGCATCTGTTCGCTGTCAATCAAATTTTTGGAGCATCCCAGGGATGCCAGTGAAATTTTACTCAATCTTTCCTACTCCTTGCTCTCTTGGCTAGACTTCCTCCATAGAAATCTCTGCTTTCTCGATCACGCTTTGGATATCCCGCAGGGAATACCCTCTGCGCACCAGCCGCGCCTTGACCTTTTCCAAATCCCGGCGCGAATGAATATTGTCAAACAAGTGCCGCGCCGTCACATACTCATACAGTGCCGCGCGCTCGTCCGTCTCGCTCTCTTCCATGGCCCTTGCAATGATACTGTCCGAGATTCCCTTTTGATAAAGTTCCTGCCGGATGCGATACATTCCCTTTGCGCCGAGCCGAACCG
>CAVGTH010000046.1:7167-13392 GCA_963632045.1 Roseburia faecis
TAGCGGAAGTCATCTAAATACCCGGCCTCAATCAGCTTGGCGACGGCCTCCTCCGCATGTTCTTTTGAAAACCCTTTTTTGATAAGACGATCGCAAAGTTCTTTGCAGGTATACATCTTTCGGCCAAGCATTGCCGCCGCCGTGTCAAGCGCACGCTGCCCTGTATCCATCCGCGTCACCGCCTGTCTTTCTTCTCTTATTCCTTAGCCTTTTTCGGCTTTACAGGCTTTGCCACCGGGCTCATCGGCGTTGCCTCTACCTCGCCCAAATCCTTCACTGCCGGAAGATCGGCCGCCTCTCTGACCTTTGCCTCAATTTCGGCGCAAAGCTCTTCGTTTTCTTTCAGAATATTTTTTACTGCCTCACGGCCCTGACCCAGCCGCTCTCCGTTATAAGAGAACCAGGATCCGCTCTTTTGTACGATATCCATGCTGACCGCAATGTCCAAAATATTACCCTCTTTGGAGATACCCTCTCCGTAGATGATATCAAACTCCGCCTCTTTAAACGGCGGCGCGACCTTATTTTTAACGACCTTTACCTTGGTGCGGTTTCCGACCATGCCGCCGTCCGCCTTGATCGTCTCAATCCGTCTTACGTCCATCCGCACCGAAGAATAGAACTTCAGCGCACGGCCGCCGGTCGTGGTCTCCGGGTTACCGAACATCACGCCCACCTTTTCACGCAGCTGGTTGATAAAGATGGCCGTCGTGTTGGACTTGCTGATAACGCTGGTCAGCTTACGCAGCGCCTGGGACATTAGTCTTGCCTGCAAACCCACATGGGAATCCCCCATCAGCCCCTCGATTTCCTGTCTCGGCACCAGTGCCGCTACCGAGTCAACCACGATGACATCAATCGCGCCGGAACGCACCAGCTGCTCGGTGATTTCCAGTGCCTGCTCACCGGTGTCCGGCTGCGAAACGATCAGATCGTCAATGCGCACGCCAAGCGCCTCTGCATAGACCGGATCTAATGCGTGCTCCGCGTCGATAAAGGCAGCCTCGCCGCCCATCTTCTGCGCCTCTGCCACGATATGCAGTGCAACCGTGGTCTTACCGGAAGATTCCGGGCCGTAGATTTCAATAATTCTGCCGCGCGGCACACCGCCGATGCCCAAAGCGATATCCAGCGCCAAAGAACCGGTCGGAATTGCCTCAACATTGCTCACCGGCTTTTCACCAAGGCGCATCACCGCCCCGGCACCGTACTGTTTCTCAATATTTCCAAAAACGCTCTCCAGCGCCTTCTTTTTTTGTTCATCCATGATTCATCTCTCCTTTATGGCCGCATTTTGACCATACATCGCAAACTTTATATCATTATAAAATACCTGTCCTAAAGTGTCAAGCAGTTTTTTAAACCTTTTATAGCGAATCCGCAAGGTTTGTCAAAAACGTAGAAAGGCGCACCCGACAACAAGTCTTATTCTTTTCGCAAACCACATTTCATCCCGTCCTTTTATTCTTTAATTTTGTTTTATAATATGGATGGAATATTTATCTAATAGAAAATGAATAAGGGTAACATCGATTGTATATTTTATAAAAATATTCTTGCTCCGCGTTGTTTAAAAGAATCAAAAAATATTTTATAATTTTACTGACAGACAAAACATGTTATTTTTACCATATCTTGAGGTCGCTGCTATGAATATTGAATTGGATTTTAAGGTGATCGGCGAACGGATTCAAAGGCGCCGAACCGAAAAGAAAATGACGCAAGCGAAACTTGCCGAAAAAATTGATACCACCCAAAAGCATTTATCCAGGATTGAATGCGGTTATCACCGGTCAACGCTGGATGCCATTGTTGCGATTGCAAGGGCATTGGATGTCTCTGTGGACCACCTGATTGCGGACTATAATGACAGCAATACCCCCAGCACGCTGCAAGTGATTCTTGACGAAATCCGCGGTATGACGCCCAAGCAGCTTGAAATGCTACAGGAAAATATCAAAACCATCAAGAAATTTAATGCGTAACAAATTTTCCCCGACAGACTGCCTGTTCTAGGTTACCACCTCTTTCGTAAATCATGAAATAAATTCTGCCACCGGGCAGGAATGCAAGCGCATTCACCGGCACGTCCTCGAAAACCTGATGGCGTGCCGGTGGACGCTTATTTTTTAGACGGTTATGTCTTTGAAATTTGCCAAATACTTTACAGAAACAGAAATCATATGTTACAATAAAAACAAAGTTTTGTATCAAGGGGGAATGTAAATGAAGAAGAAAATCCTTGCTGCCCTTTGTGCGGCGTCCATGCTTTTTGGCTCTACCGCCTTTGCGTTTGATTTTCCGGAGCCGGACTGGGGCGCATTGCTTGCCGAAAAGCGCGAAATGGCAGAAAAGACCGAATTTGATCTCTATACCGAGGGAAGTCCCGATACCGCACCCAACTTCGGCGCACGGTTAGAACCGCGCAGCGGCACCTATCTTGGCATGATTGCGGAAAACGCAGGCAGCTTTTTGCCGCTGGGAAGTTACCTGACCTACTTTGACGACATGAATCAGGACGATATCTACTATCCGGCAAACCAAGTGATCCGTGACAGTTCGGCGGTTGTCACCATCGGCTGGACGATTCACAGTCTGGACAACGTCAACTACGATAAGATCCGCAGCGTGCTTGACACCTTAAACGGCTATCAAAAGCCGATGTTTATCCGCTTTGCCAACGAGATGAATGTCTCGCCGCTGGGCGACGACCCGGATCGCTATATTGAGGTGTTCCGCAAGGTTGCCGACATGGTACACGAATACCCAAACTTTGCCGTTGTCTGGTCGCCCAATGACATGGGCGCGCTGGATCGTCCCTTTCACTACTTCTATCCGGGTGATTCGTACGTGGACTGGATCGGGATCAGTTCTTATATGAAGAAATATTTTCAGGGCTCGCAAAACACCGACGACAAATCGGCCGCCTACTTTATGACCGGCGACTACGCATGGGCAACCAACGCGGTCAAGCCGATTTTAAAGTTCATGCAGGACTATGATATTCAAAAGCCGCTCATGATCAGCGAGGGCGGCGTTGCTACCAATAATCAATACGGCGAGGACATGACCGCCTGGGCATCGCCGCGGCTTAGAAACATGTACTGGTATCTGGTGATGAAATATCCGCAGATCAAGCTGATCAACAACTTTAACACCCACCGCGAAAACGAGGCAGAACGCTTTGACATCTCCGACTATCCCTTTGCGGCAGACATCTTCCGCGAGGCGTCCGCCTGCGGGGCTTATCTGCACGCGGCGAACGATACCGCAGATTTTGTATTTCAAAAGGCAGATGACAGCGCGGCACTCTCCGCAAAGGACGGAAAAGTCAGTCTCTACACCCTCTGCTATGTACTGAGAGAGCCGAACCTCTCCGTCCACTACTATGTAGACGGCAGCTGGGTGCACGCGGCCGATCAGATTCCCTACCGCTGCGACATGGACATTTCTTCTATGTCAAACGGCGCGCACACGCTGACGATCCGCGCCGGCTCTTTGGAGAAAACCTATTCCTTCTACAAAAAAGGAAATCAAATCCGCTTTGGCGCCGAGATAGAAAACACCATTACGGTTATGCTGAACGGGTCTCCCATCGCCTTCGACCAGCCCCCGATTATCAAGGATGACCGCACCCTGGTTCCGCTGCGCGCCATTTTTGAGGCGCTGGGCGCCGAGGTTTTATGGGACGATGCCACGCAGACCGTAACCGCCGTACGCAAAGATAAAACGGTTTCGCTCACCATCGGCAGCCAAACGCTCTATGTCGGCCGGTCCGCCGTCACCTTAGACGTGCCGGCGCAGCTGGTAAACGACCGTACGCTGGTTCCGGTGCGTGCCATTTCCGCCGCATTTGATTATCAGGTCGATTGGAACGACGAACTGCAGCAGGTGTCGATTACCAATTAAACGAAAGACCAAAACCTTTTCCTCACCCTGATATTAGCACCGGCCGGATGACCGCATGGTGCGATGGAAAATGGCGTTGAGACATTTCGTCTATTCGACAAAGTTTGCGAAATAATTGTCAGGTTCGACGAAATTTATCCATAAGATTTCGTTTTTTTGGTGATCGTGAAGGCAAAAACGCGCTTGACAAAACGACTCGATGGGTGTATAATTTTGGCATAAAGCAACAAGGGCGTTGCGAGAGGAATTCTCTCGCAGCGTCTTTTTTTGTTTTCAAAACAGGAAAGGGGGTTCTTTGATTATGGATGCATTATCCGGCAAGCTGATGGAAGAATTGGAAAGCGCGACCGCGTTTACGATTCCGATCGGCAAGGGGATTCCGATTCCGTTATCGGTCGCCGTCACCTGGGGGGTTATGGCGTTTTTGGTTCTCATATCCCTGTATCTGACGCATCATATGCAGGTTGTTCCGAAAGGGAAGCAGGTCGTTGCCGAACTGATTGTCGACTGGATGAACCGATTTTTTATCGATCTGCTCGGCGATGAGGGCAAACGTTATATTCCGTATCTCGGAACCGTACTTTTATACATCGGCATCTCCAACGTGATCGGAATCTTCGGCATCACGCCGCCGACCAAGGAACTGAACGTAACCGCCGGGCTTGCCATCATGAGCATATGCCTGATTGAGGGCGTCGGGATTCGTCACAAGGGGCCAAAGCGCTGGCTGAAAAGCTTTGCCGAGCCGATTCCGCTGATCGCCCCGATCAACGTACTGGAGGTCTTTATCCGTCCGCTGTCTCTCTGTATGCGGCTGTTCGGAAACGTGCTCGGCGCCTTTGTGGTGATGGAGCTGATTAAGCTGGTGGCACCGCTCCTTGTACCGCTGCCGTTTAGTTTTTATTTTGATATTTTTGACGGCTGCATTCAGGCATATGTCTTTGTATTTTTGACTTCTCTGTTCATTAAGGAAGCCATTGAGTAACATGAAAAATAATGTAGAGTCACATCTACCGTAAAAATCAGATTGGAGGAAAAAACTATGGGAACACTGATCGCAATTGGTGCAGGTATTGCAGTATTAACGGGAATCGGAGCCGGCGTCGGCATCGGCATTGCCACCGGCAAGGCTTCTGAGGCAATCGCCAGACAGCCGGAGGCAAAGGGCGACATCAACAAAGCGCTGCTGCTTGGGTGTGCCTTGGCAGAGGCAACGGCAATCTACGGTTTTGTTATCGCAGTCCTTGTCATTTTGTTCTTAAAATAATTCCGGGCAAAACACCGATCATCAAAACGGACTTTCGGTGATTTTACACAGGCATACAGGAGGTGACGCGCGATGCTCACGCTAAACTTAGATATCATCTGGACCTTTGTCAATATTTTGGTACTGTTTTTTCTGCTTAAAAAGTTCTTGTTTACGCCGGTCACAAAAATGATGGAAAAGCGGACGGCAATGATTCAGGATCAGCTATCCGCAGCAGAGACGGCAAAAAACGATGCAGAGAAAGAAAAAGCCGATTATGCCGCGCGTTTTCGCAGCGCGAACGCCGAGGCGGACAAAATCATCAAAGAGGCAAAGGCGCGCGCCGACCGCGTTTATCAGACCCGGTTAGAACAGGCAGATCGTGACGCCAAGGCGCTTTTGGCCGAGGCCAAAAAGCAGATCGCCAAAGAAAAGGAACAGTCGATGCAAAAGGCAAAAGACGAAGTCGCCGACCTGGTTCTGGCTGCCGCCGAAAAGCTAACAGAGCGCAGCCTGGACGGCGCGTGCGATCAAAGTCTTTTGGATGAACTGATCCGTGAGGCAGGTGCTGCGCGATGATGGATTTTGCAGGCACGTGCGCAGAGGCTTTGATTGCCATGGGCATTGATAGGGAAGAAATACAGATGTGCAAAACACTTTTCATGCAGCCGGCGCTATGCGACATTCTGGAAAACCCAACGGTCTCTCAAAAAGAAAAGGCGGCGGTTATCAAACGCCTGTTTCCGAAACGGACGCAAGCCTTTTGGATCCTCATGGTAAAAGACGGCTGGTTTCACGCGCGGGCGCATATTATGGAGGCATGGGATCAGGCCATGCTGAAAAAGGAAAACCGTGCAGCAGCAACCCTCTTTTATGTTACACCGCCGGACGAAAAACAACTGACGGCTTTAAAAACACTGGTTTGCGGCATCACGGATACAGACGGTGCCGAGATCGTTTGTAAAAAGGACGGTACGCTGATTGGCGGATACCGGCTGCAAATCGGCGGCATCGAATACGACAGAAGCATTGACGGCGCGGTAAAACGCTTACAAAAAACGCTGACACGG